>NZ_JBEYYT010000320.1:0-11205 GCF_040645715.1 Spirillospora sp. NPDC046719
GCCGCCAGCAGCGCCGGGGCGAGCCGGCGCGGGTCGACCGAGCCGTCCTCGGGGGCGAGCAGTCCGCCGCGCACGCCGGGCGCCAGCATCGGCTCGGCCCTGCGGCACTCGCGGCCGGTGAGGGCCTCGACGGGGATGCCGAGGCTCTCCTGGAAGGCGCGCAGGTCGTCCAGGAGCTTCAGGTCGTCGGCGTCGAACGCGACCTGGAGCGTCCCGTCGTCGCGGTAGCCGGTGTCCAGGCCGGTGGCCTCGGCCAGCTCGGCGGCGAACGCGCCGTAGCGGTCGCGGGAGGCGAGGCCGAGCCGCAGCAGCGGCTCCTCGCCGTAGCTCAGCTCGCTGACGGGGGTCAGCATGCCCGCGGCGACCGACGAGGCGCCGCTCGCGGGAGCCGGGTCGACCAGGGTGACGGCGGCGCCGCCCTGCGCGGCCCGCCAGGCGGTGGCCAGGCCGATGACCCCGGCCCCGATGATCACGATCCGCAATGCGCGCTCCCTTCGCCGGCATGATCCGGATCAGGTCGTGGCGGTCGGCGGCCCGGTCAGCCGCCCTCTCAGCCCGGTCGCACCGGACTCCCGCGCTCTGTTGTGTTGTGCACGTGCCGCTATGCCCCACCATACGGCCAACGCCTCGAATGCACCTGTCTGGACACCCGTCCAAAAGCGCTCCGGCGGCCCCGGTTAGGGTGGGCGCCCATGAACAGGGTCATCGTCGTGGGCGGCGGGCTGGCGGGCGTGCGGGCCGCCGAGGCACTGAGGAGCAAGGGGTACGAGGGCGAGCTGACCCTCGTCTCGGCGGAGCGGCACATGCCGTACGACCGGCCGCCGCTGTCCAAGGCCGTGCTGGCGGGCGACTCCGACGACACCACCGTGGACGCCGACTGGGACGCGCTCCGCTGCGAGCTGCTGCTCGGCGAGCGCGCCACCGCGCTGCGCCTCGACGCGCCGGGAGGTGACGGCCGGGGCGGCGGCACCGTCGCGACCACCGCCGGCGACCTGCCCTTCGACGGCCTGGTCATCGCCACCGGCGCCGAGCCCGTCACGCTGCCCGGCGACGGCCGCCAGCACGTCCTGCGCACCATCGACGACTCCCGCGACCTGCGCGGACGCCTCACCGAGGGCGCCCGGATCGTGATCGTCGGCGCGGGCTGGATCGGCGCCGAGGTCGCCACCACCGCGGCGAAGAAGGGCTGCGCCGTCACCGTCGTCGAGGCCGCCGACACTCCGCTCGCGGTCGCGCTCGGCCAGGAGATCGGCGCGCTCACCATCCCCTGGTACGCCGAGGCGGGCGTCGAGCTGCGCACCGGCGTCAAGGTCGCCGCGGTCGAGCACGGCGGCCTCGCCCTCGCCGGCCCCGGCGGCGGCGAGCGGATCGCCGCCGACGAGGTCGTCGTCGGGATCGGCGTCCGGCCCGCGCTCGGCTGGCTGGAGGGCTCCGGCCTGCTGCTGGAGCGCGGCGTCGTCACCGACGGCTCGTTCCGGGCCGTGACGGACGACGAGGCCGGCACCGTCCGCACCGACGTCGTCGCGGTCGGCGACTGCGCCGCCTGGTGGTCGGACCGGTACGGCAGGCGGCTCCTCGTCGAGCACTGGGACACCGCCCTCAACGCCCCCGACGTCGCCGCGGCGGCCCTCCTCGGCCAGGACGCGGTCTACGACGCCGCCCCCTACTTCTGGTCCGAGCAGTTCGGCCGGATGGTGCAGTACGCCGGGCACCACGCGCGGTCCGAGCGGCTCGTCCACCGCGGCGACCCGTCCGGCCGCAAGTGGGCGGTGGCGTGGCTGACCGGCGACCGGCTCGACGCGATCCTCACCGTGGACAGCCCGCGCGACCTGGTGCAGGCCAGGCGGGTGATCGCGGCCGGGACGCCGGTGGATCCGGAGGCGATCGCGGACCCGGAGGTGCCCGTCCGCCAGGCCGTTCGCGGGTAGCGGAACCCGACCGCCGGTAACGGCGGCCGGGTGGGTTTGAGGCTTCCGAAGGCGTGGTAGCAAGGGGGCGTGACCCAGACGCACGCAACCGTTGACAGCGCACTGGACCCCCGCACCGACGCCCTCGCCGGCGACTGGCTCTCGCTTCGGGAGGCGGCGGAGCGGCTCGGCATCAAGACCAGCCGGATCAAGCAGCTCATCAGCGAGCGCAAGCTGCTGTCGGTCCGCCGCGACGGCGAGCCGATGGTGCCGGCGGCGTTCATCCGTGAGGGCCAGGTCATCAAGGGCCTGTCCGGCACCCTGACGCTGCTGTCGGACGCCGGCTTCGACGAGGTCGAGACCCTCCGCTGGCTGTTCACCGCCGACGACACACTGCCCGGCACGCCCGTCCAGGCGCTCAGCGAGAACCGGGGGACCGAGGTGCGGCGACGCGCCCAGGCCCTGGCATTCTGACCCGAACCGACCGAGCGGACCGGCCGCGGGGTCACGCCGCCGCGCGTGGCCCCGCGCCGCATGCCCACCGAAAGGAAACCGCCCCCACCGTGTCCAGGCACATCCCGACCGAACGGGCCGTGGCGCTGCGCGCCCGGCTCAGCCGCGCCCGCCTCTACCTCTGCACGGACGCGAGGGAGCGGCAGGGGGACCTTCCCGCGTTCCTGGACGCGGTGCTCGGCAACGGCGTCGACATCGTCCAGCTGCGCCAGAAGGGCCTGGAGGCCCGGCAGGAGATGGCCTACCTGGAGGTGTTCCGGGCGGCGTGCGAGCGGCACGGGGCGCTGCTGGCGGTCAACGACCGCGCCGACGTCGCCCGCGCGGTCGGCGCCGACGTACTGCACCTCGGTCAGGACGACCTGCCGGTGCCGGCCGCCCGCGAGATCGTCGGCGGGGACGTGCTGATCGGCCGGTCCACGCACTCCGACGAGCAGGCGTCCGCGGCGTCCGCCGAGCCTGGCGTGGACTACTTCTGCGCGGGCCCGGTGTGGCCCACGCCGACCAAGCCGGGGCGCCACGCGCCCGGCGCGAAGCTGCTGGAGTACGTGGCGGCGCAGCGCCAGCCCCGCCCGTGGTTCGCGATCGGCGGCATCGACCTCGGCAACCTCGGCGAGGTGCTGGACGCGGGCGCCGAGCGCGTCGTGGTGGTCCGGGCGATCACCGAGGCCGGCGACCCGGGCGCCGCGGCCGCCGAGTTCGCCCGCCGCCTCCCCGCCCCCGCCGCCTGAGCCGGGCGCGGGTTCCGGGCGCGGGTTCCGGGCGCGGGTTCCGGGCGACGGGGATCACGGTGCGGGCGGTCCCGCCGATGACCGACAATGGGGATCATGAGCGTGGGACCCGACGACGACCGGCCGGTCGACCTGGGCGACGACCTGGAGATCCTGCCGGACCAGACCGCCGACGACACCGACACCGGCTGGGGCGAGTGGCGCGGCGGCGGCGATGACGACGCGCGGCTGATCGAGGAGCGCCCCCCGCACTGGTGATCCCCGGCCCCGGTGAGCGCCGTCCCGGTGAGTGAGGTGCCGGTGAGCACCGTGCCGGTGGGCGCCGGCGGGTCCGCCGCTAGAACAGCACGCCGAGCACGAACCCGGCGATGATCACCGCGGCGAGCGCCAGCATCATCCGCCACCGGTAGCGCGGGATGCGGGTGGGCCGCGGCTTCGGCGCGGGCCCCTGCCCCTCGCGCAGCGCGCGGACGAGCTGCGGCGCGGTGGGCCGGGCCGCCGGGTTCTTGTCGAGGCAGCGGGCGGCCAGCTCGCGCAGCGGCCCCTCCATGTCGCCGAGGTCGGGCGGCCGGGACGTCACCCGCCGCATCACCGCGGCGCTCGGCCCGCTGCCGAACGGCGGCCGGCCCGTCGCGGCGAACACCATCGCGGCGCCCCAGGCGAACACGTCGGCGGGCGGCCCGACCGGCTCGTCCTCGATCTGCTCGGGCGCCATGTAGCCGGGGGTGCCGACCGGGCTCGTGGTGAGCGGCTCGGTGCGGGCCAGCGCGTCGGCGGCGCGCGCGATGCCGAAGTCGATCACCTTGGCGCCGTCCGGGCCCAGCACCACGTTGGCGGGCTTGAAGTCGCGGTGCACGATCCCCGCGCGGTGGATCGCGGCGAGCGCGCCGGCGGTGCGCAGCGCCACCTTGCGCAGCTGCGGGGCCGGCAGCGGCCCGTCCTCGTCGACGACCCGCTGCAGCGGCGGCCCCTCGACGAACTCGCTGACGATGTAGGGGCGGTCGCCGGTGACGTCGGCGTCCAGCACCCGCGCGGTGTGCCGCCCGGCGACCTTCCGCGCGGCCTCGGCCTCCTTGACGAACCGGCTGCGCGCCCGCTGCCCGGCGTCCAGGCCGCCGCGCAGCACCTTGACCGTGACCAGCTGGTCGTCACCGTCGCGGCCCAGGTAGACCACGCCCTGGCCGCCCTCGCCGAGCCGCCCGAGCAGCCGGTAGCCGCCGATGCTGCGGGGGTCGCCGGGGCGCAGCGGCCGCTCGTGCCGGCGGCCCTTGCCCTGGCGCGGGGCGGGCCGCTTGCCGGCCGTTCCCGCCGCCGGGCCGGGCTGGCCGGGGCGCGGCTTGGCCGGGCGGCCGTGGGGCTGGCCCGCGCGTCCCTGCCCGGAACGGGCCTGCTGGCCGTTGCGGGACGGGGCGGGGCGCCCGGTGTGGGGGTTCGTCCTCCCGCGGGAGGTGTCGTGCGGCAAGGGGGGACTCCGACTCGGCGGGGACGGACGAAGATTTCCTCATTTGTACCGTGTCACGCCGGACCGGGGCAGCGGAACCCCGATCTTTACTTCGCGGCGCACGTCCCGAAGCTCCCGGTCTGCTGGATGTCGCGCTCGGAGCCGCCGACCATCGCCTTGTAGCAGCCGCCCGCCACCTTCCACGCCTTCGCGCCCTGGTTCCAGTACGCCAGGGACCGCGAGGTCAGCGGGAACGTGACGCGCTTGCTCCGGCCCGGGGCCAGGGCGACCTTGGCGTAGCCCTTGAGCTGCCTGGGCGGCTGCGGGACGTCCACGCCGGCGGAGGGCAGCCCCAGGTACAGCTGCGGAACGGCGGTGCCCGCGCGTGTGCCGGTGTTGGTCACCGTGACCTGCACCGACGTGGACGACGCGGTCAGCCCGCTATAGCGGAACGTCGTGTACGACAGGCCGTGCCCGAAGGGGAACGCCGGCGTGAGGCCCTTGGCGTCGTAGTGCCGGTAGCCGACCATGACGCCCTCGGAGAACGTGACGGTCTTGTTCACGCCGGGGAACTGCGACGGGTTCCCGGCGAGGGGCGCGTCGCCCTCGGCGGCGGGGAAGGTGACGGGCAGCCGCCCGCCCGGGTCCACGTCGCCGTACAGGACGCGGGCGAGCGCGTTCCCGCCCTCCTGGCCCGGGTACCACGCCTCGATGATGCCCTTGACCTGGTTCCGCCAGGGGGTCAGCACGGGGCCGCCGGTCTCCAGGACGACGATCGTGTTGGGGTTGGCCTTGGCGACGGCGCCGATCAGCCCGTCCTGGTCGCCGCGCAGTGGTTCGCCGCACCGGAGCGTCAGGCAGGAGCGGTCGAAGAACTCGCCCTCGCTGTCGGTGGCGAACACGATCGCGACGTCGGCCTTGCGGGCGGCGTCGGCGGCGGCGCCCGCGTCGTCGCCGTCGTTGTAGCTGATCCGCGTGCCGGAGCCGGCGCGGCGGGCGATGCCGTCCTGCGCGCCGACGGACGTGAACGGCACGACGTTCGCCGACCCCGTCCCGCTCTGGCTCTGCCGCGCGGCCCGGCCGATCAGCGCGATCGACGACGGCGCCTTCAGCGGCAGGATCCCGCCCGCGTTGCGCAGCAGCGTGATGCCGCCCTCCGCGATGCTCCGCGCGGCGGTCTCGCTCGGCGTCCGGTCGATCGCGGCGAGGTCGTTCGGGTACGCCTGCCGGTCGAACACCCCGAACGCGAACATCGTCCGCAGCACGTTGCGGACGTGCCCGTCGATCGTCGCCTGCGTGACCTTCTTCTGCGCGACCGCCGTCTTGAGCAGGAGCGCGTTGTACTTCATGCCGATCGGCAGTTCCATGTCGACCCCGCCGTTGGCGGCGCCTGCGGTGTCCTGCACGGCGGTGTGGTCGGACGGCACGAACCCCTTGAAGCCCCACTCCGACCGGAGGACCTTGTTGAGCGCGCCGTCGTCCTGGCAGGCCCACCGCCCGTTCAGCCTGCCGAACCCGCACATGACGGTCGCCGCGCCGCCCTCCTTCACCGCCGCCTCGAACGGCGGCAGGTAGACCTCCCGCAGCGTCCTCGGGTCGACCTTCATGTCCAGCGACAGCCGGTCGCTCTCCTGGGTGTAGACGGCCATGTGCTTGACCGACGCCATCACGCCCTGCGCCTGCGCGCCGCGGATCCACGCGGCCCCGAGCCCGGACGACAGGTAGGGGTCCTCGCCGAAGCCCTCGAACGCGCGGCCGTTGCGCGGCGCGCGCAGCACGTCCACGGTCGGCCCGAAGATCAGGTCGTTGCCGCGGTGCCGGGCCTCCCACCCGACCGTCCCGCCGTACAGCCGCGCCGCCGCCGGGTCGAACCCGGCGGCCAGCGCGATCGGCGCGGGCAGCCGGGTGGCCTTGCCCTGCCGGACGCCCGCCGGGCCGTCGGCCATGTAGAGGGGCGGGACGCCGAGGCGCGGGATCCCGCTGTTGGTGTCGGCGTGCGCGGTGTCGATGAACCCGCCGAGGGGGCCGCCGAGCGGGTCGTCCGACGCGAGCATCGCGATCTTCTCGTCGTCGGTCATCTGCGCCATCAGCAGCGCGGTCCGCCTGTCCGGGCCGAGGGCGGTGTCGCACCAGGGCCGCTGGGCCGGGTCCCCGCACCGGGTCTGCGCCGCCTGTGTGGCCTGCGGGGCCTGCGCGGCCTGCGCCGCCTGGGCCGGGGCCGCCGCGGACGGCGGGGCCGCGAGCGCGAGCGCGGACACCAGCGCCCCCGCGGCCGGCGTCCACCGTCCCGTCCGTCGTCCGGGGCGCCGCATCAGTGCCCCTCCTCGTCCTGGACCTGCAGCGCGTTCAGCGCGAACGCGACCATGTGGTAGTGCCCGACGAGCATCACCAGCTCGATCAGCTCCTGCTCCCCGAAGCGGGTCGACAGCGCCGTCCATGTCGCGTCGGTGAGGGTGCTGCGCTCGTTCAGCTCGTCCGCCGCCGTCAGCACCATCAGGTCGTCGTCGGACCAGCCGTGGTCGTCGAGCGGCAGCCGCAGCGCCGCGACCTCGGCCTCGGTGAGGCCCGCGGCGAGCGCGAGCCGGCGGTGGTGCCCCCACTCGTAGGCGCAGTCCCGCAGGTACGCCGTCCGCATGATGGCCAGCTCCCGGTCACGGTCGCCGAGCAGGCCCTTCATCAGCAGCGCTGTGCCGAGCCCGATCCAGCTGCGGAACAGCTTCGGGTGGCGGCCGAGCGTGGTGAGGACGTTCAGCGGGCCGATCGACGCGGTGGCGGCCCGCAGCGTGTCGTCCCACTCCGCCTCGGGGAGCGGGGCGACGCGCGGCGCGCGGTTCCCCGGGATGTCTGCGCACATGGCGACATTTCTGCCACCAAATGGTGGGATGGTGCTACCCCACCAGCCTCACTTTGCCAATTCGTTGCATTCGATCACGTGCGGCGCGCGGTGGCGGCGATCGCGAGCTCGGCGAGCGCCTCGCGCGCCTCCTCGGCGATCGGCGCGCCGGCCAGCGCCCGGCCCACCTCGTCCAGGTAGCCGTCGATCATCGCCTCGCAGGCCGCCAGGCCGCCGGTCTCCTCGATGATCGCGCGCGCCTCGTCCACGCCGGGACGGTCCAGCGCCGGGTCGCCGAGCCGGCGCTCCAGCGCCGCCGCCTGCGCCGGGGTGGCGCGCTCCAGCGTGAGCGCGACCAGCACCGTCCGCTTGCCCTCGCGCAGGTCGTCGCCCGCGGGCTTGCCGGTCTCGGCCGGGTCGCCGAACACGCCGAGCACGTCGTCGCGCAGCTGGAAGGCGATGCCGAGCGGCAGGCCGTAGCCGGTGAGCGCCGCGGTCACCCGCGGGTCCGCGCCGGCCAGCGCGGCGCCGAGGTGCAGCGGCCGCTCGATCGTGTACTTGGCGCTCTTGAACTCCACCACCCGCAGCGCCGTCTCCGCCGTCGCCCCGCCGCGGGTGCCCTCGAGCATGTCGAGGTACTGGCCGCACATGACCTCGGTGCGCATCAGGTCGTAGACGGCCCGGCCGCGGGCGCGCCGCTTCTCGTCCAGCCCGCACGTCTCGAACATCTCGCCCGACCAGGCCAGGCACAGGTCGCCCAGCAGGATCGCGGTGCCGGCGCCGAACGGCTCGGCGGCGCCCGGCCAGCCCTGCGCGCGGTGCAGCGCCTCGAACCGGCGGTGCACCGACGGCTGCCCGCGCCGGGTGTCGCTGGAGTCCATCACGTCGTCGTGGATCAGCGCGCTCGCCTGGAGCAGCTCCAGGGACGCCGCCGCGCGCACGATGCCGGGGTCGTCGACGCCGCCGCCGGCCGCGCGCCAGCCCCAGTAGCCGAACGCCGGGCGCAGCCGCTTGCCGCCCGCCAGCAGCGCGTCCAGCGCCGACATCAGCGGCGCGAGGTCGTCGCTGATGGCCAGCAGGCCGGGGCGCTGGCGGTCGACGAAGGCCAGCAGCGCCTCGTCCACCTCCTTGCGGACGCGGCTCCAGGACGAGTGGAGCGAGCCGGGGGATGCGATGGGTCGTCCTCCCGCGGGCAGGCTTGGCATGCCCGTGATCGTATCCAGCCGGACGGATTCCACCGGCCAGCCATTGAGCGATATGTCAGTACATCCTAGGAAATAGAGGCGTTACGGTGGTACGGACGTGTGCAGGATCACGCGTAACGGACGCGGGCGCGCGGCGCGGCCGCGGGCCCGCACGGGCCGGGCCCGCGCCGGGCCCCACTGTAGGCTTGGGGGATGCGACCCGTACGTCCCGACCGGCCCCCGACCGTCCGCGAGCTGCTGGCCTCGGGCGAGCGGTCCTTCTCCTTCGAGTTCTTCCCGCCCAAGACCGACAAGGGCGCCCGGAACCTGTGGCGTACGATCCGCGAGCTGGAGCCCCTCCACCCGACGTTCGTGTCGGTCACCTACGGGGCGGGCGGCGGCACCCGCGACACGACCGTCGACATCGTCGAGCGCATCGCCACCGACACCACCCTCACCCCGGTCGCGCACTTCACCGCCGTGAACCACTCCCAGGCCGAGCTGCGCAACCTCATCGGCCGGTTCGCCGCCGCCGGCGTCCGCAACGTGCTCGCGCTGCGCGGCGACCCGCCCGGCGACCCGATGGGGGAGTGGGTCAAGCACCCCGAGGGCGTCGAGTACGCCGCCGAGCTCGTCCGCATGATCCGCTCCTACGGCGACTTCAGCGTCGGCGTCGCCGCGTTCCCGTACAAGCACCCGCGCTCGCCCGACATCGAGAGCGACACCCGCCACTTCGTCGAGAAGTGCCGCGCCGGCGCCGACTACGCCATCACCCAGATGTTCTTCCGCGCCGAGGACTACCTGCGGCTGCGCGACCGCGTCGCGGCCGCCGCCTGCGCGACGCCGATCATCCCCGGCATCATGCCGGTCACCAGGTACAGCACCATCGAGCGGTCCGAGCAGCTGTCCGGCGCCCCGTTCCCGCCCGAGGTCCGGGCCCGCTTCGACGCCGTCGCCGACGACCCCGACGCGGTGCGGCGGCTCGGCATCGAGCACGCCGCCGAGCTCTGCCGCGAGCTGCTCGACCAGGGCGCGCCCGGCATCCACTTCATCACCTTCAACCAGTCGACCGCGACGCGCGAGGTCTACGGGCTGCTGGAGGCCGGCGGGTACGGCGCCAAGGGCAGCGTCCCGCCCATGACCGCGTAGCGGGGGCCGCCGCCGGGGAACTCGAAGTCGGTCAGCAGGTCCACCATGCCGACCGAGCGGTACAGGTGCCGGGCCGGGGTCTCGGGCCGCCTGTCCAGCGTCGACAGCACGACCGTCCGCTCCGGGCGGCCCTCGCACAGCGCGGTCAGCAGCGCGCGGCCGAGGCCCCGGCCCTGCGCCTGCGGGTGCACGTGCAGCTCCGCCACCTCGAACGACTCGTCCATCCACGTCGCGGCGTGCGCCTCGCCGCCGAGGTCGATGAGCGCCTGGTACACCACGTCGTGCCACCACTGCCCGCGTGCCCCGCGGAACCCGTAGGCGAACCCGTGGACCGGGCCGGGCAGGCCGGGCAGGGCGCCGCGCCGCTCCGCGACGAACGCGCGGAACGACGGGTAGGCCGCGTGCCGCTCCATGATCGTGTGCCGGCCCGGCAGCTGCTCGTCCGGCGGCTCCATCGCGGCCCGGTACACCTCGAGCATCGGGTTGAGCCGGCGCAGGAAGGCGCGTTGGTCGATCTCGCGCAGCTTCGGGTCCCTCACCCGACAGAGACTAGACCCGAGGGGTGGTCCGCTGCGTGGACGACAGACGGTCGTAGATGTCCCAGAGGATCCGGTCGGCCGCCTTCTGCAGCGTCCCGCGCTGCGAATCGAGCTGCCCGCCCCACTGGCGCGCCTCCGGGCCCAGCCACGCGTCGGTCGAGCCGAGCGTCCGCACCGGCGCGTCCAGGGCCCGCCGGACCTGGTCGATGCTGCCGTAGGCGTCGGCGTACGCGTGGTACAGCCGCTCGTACTCGGGGTTCGGCTGCTCCGTCGGCGACAGCTCGGCGGCCGCCGCGGCGGTGTACGGCGGAGGCAGGCTCCCTGGAGGCGGTGGAGCGGCCATGGCTACCTCACATCAGGCGACGGTGCTCGGTGTGGTCTGCGGATGCGGTGCTGCGCCGTTCTGCGGCGGTGCGTTCTGCGGGGCCGGTGCGTTCTGCGGGGCCGGTGCGCCGGACGGCGCGCCCTGCCCGCCGGACGGGGCGCCCTCGGCGTGCGTCCGGGCGTCCAGATGCAGCTTGACCAGCGCCTCGCGGGTCCTCGCGCTCAGGTTCGCCTCGGTGACGACCCGCACCGCCGCCGGACACACCCCGGCGCGGTCGGCCTCGGCCAGGTACGCGCGCAGCCACTTCACGTCCATCGCCAGATGGTGGCTGGACGTGCCGAGCGACTCCCTGACCGTCTTCAGCCGCGCCGCGTCGCCGTGCGCCGCCTCGACCAGGTGCGCCGCGCCCGCCGGGCCGAGCCGCGCGTACAGCGCCTCGGTGTAGTCCGGGTCCCCGGCGTCGGCCGTCAGCCGCTTCCACACCGCGTCCGGGACGGCCTTCCCGCCCTGGACGGCGGCGATGACGGCCAGCGCGTCCGCCCTGGCCGCCTTCTGCGCCGCCGGACGGTCCGGGTACCCGCCGTGG
>NZ_JBEYYT010000321.1:0-11196 GCF_040645715.1 Spirillospora sp. NPDC046719
GCGGCCGCCGGGGTCAGGGCTTGCGGCCGACGCCCGCCACCAGCCAGCCCGTCGCGGGCTCGTGCGGGCGGTCGGGGCGCCACTCCGGCGCGGGGACGAGACCGGGGTCGACCAGGTCCAGGCCGTCGAAGAACGCGGCGATCCGGGACCGGGGCCGGGCGGTGAACACCAGCCCGTTCTCGGTGAGGATCCGGTCCTGCAGGGCGCGCTCGCAGGACGTCATCGCGTCGTCGGCGAAGTCGCAGATCGCCAGGTGCGAGCCCGGCGCCATCGCGTCGGTGAACGCGCGGACGATGCCCTCCGGGTCCTCCTCGTCGAGGATCGCGTCGAGCGTCGCGGTCATCAGCACGCCGACGGGGCGGCTCAGGTCGATGAGCGCGGTGACCTCCGCGTCGGCGAGGATCGCGTGCGGCTTGCGCGCGTCGCCGTGCACCGCCGTCGCGTTCGGCACGGCGTGCAGCAGCGCCTGGTAGTGGACGACGGCGACGCGGTCGATGTCGATGTACACGACCCGGCCGGCGGCGTCGCGGGCGTGCACGACCTCGTGCACGTTGCCCTTGCCGGGCAGGCCGCAGCCCACGTCGAGGAACTGGCGGACGCCCTCGTCCAGCATGTGGCGGACGGCGCGGCGCAGGAACTTGCGGTTCTCGCGGGGCAGCAGCCGGGCGGCCCGGAAGGAGCCGAACGCCTCGATGGCGACGGCGCGGTCGGCGCAGTAGTTGTCCTTGCCGCCGAGCGAGTAGTCGTAGATGCGGTTGAGGGCGGCGCCGGAGAAGCCGGGGCCGGGGGAAGGACGCTCTGTCATGGTGTCCCCTCGACTGGGAGCGGGGGTGGGTCGAGGAGCCTCCAGTCTAGTGGATCGCGATCACCGTACGCAGGTCCGACGTCGCGGAAAGCCACCATCGGTCCGGGCGGCGGGGGCCGGCGCGAGGCCCGTGCGGGACCGGGCACCGGCTCCGGCGCGGAGGCGGTCAGCGGGAGATGAAGTCCAGGATCACGTTGTGCACGTGGTGGCTCTTGTCGGCGCCGCGGAACTCGACCTCGTAGGAGATCGTCCCGACGTTGATCGCGATCGAGCCGGAGGAGAAGTAGGGCCCCGCCCACGACCTGTTGCTGACCACGCTGACCGAGGTGATCTTGGAGTACGGGATGCTGGTGATCGCGTACTTCTTGCCCGCGAAGCTCTTGTCCTGGATGATCACCCGCCGGTCGGTGAGGCCGACGAACCCGGTGCCGGTGCCGATCGCGTCGTAGACCGCGATGACCTGCTCGCCGGGCAGCAGCCCGCTCTCGATCTGCTTGAGCTGGCCCGACCTGTCGTGCTCGACGTCGTCGCCCATGTCCGTCCTCCGTGCTCGTGGGTGGTCCGACACGTTTCGACGAGCGTAGACCGCCGCCCGTTCCCGCCGCCCGCCGTTCCCCGCGCCCGCTCGCCGTCCGGTCCGCCGCGCGGGCGGAGCCGTATGGAAGGCGGCACATTCCGGACCGGGGCGTTAGGTCCGGTTCCGAGTGGGCACACCACACACACCCCCGGCCGCCGATCATGACCCGACCAGGAGAGCGCGGCGGCCCCGTCCCCCCGGAGGCAGCCGTGCGCGTCGGAACCGCCATCGTCCTGATCTGGCTGGTCATCGGTGCCATCGCCGCCGGCCAGCGGCACTACTACGACGACCGGAAGGCCAGCTGCGCCGAGGTCGGCACGGTCCTCGTGACGATCGTGGCCGGCCCGCTCAACTACGTGGGAGCGAACCCGAAGGTCCACTGCAAGACGCCTCAGCCGAGCAAGTGATCCGGCGCGGCCGCCGGGCCCGCCGCGACCGCGCCTGAGGGCGCGGTCTTCCTCGGGTCCAGCGGGACGCAGCCGATGCCGCGGCCCCGCTCGTCCAGCAGCCGGCCGACCCGCTTGATCCACTTCAGCGTGACCGACTGGTCGACGATCTCGATCTCGGGGTACAGCGAGACGAGCCGGGCCTGGTAGGCGGCCAGCTCGTGCATGCCGTGCACCCAGACGTTGACCATGAGGTTGGCGCGGCCGACGACCGAGCACACCATACGGGCCTCGCGCATCGTCGCGATCCTGTCGGCGACGGCCTGCAGCCGCGGCGGCGGGACCGCCAGCCACAGCATGCCGGTCACCCGCCAGCCCGCCAGCCAGTGCGCGGCCTCGCAGCGCAGCACGGCCCGCCCGCTGGACAGCATGCCGGTGAGCGCGCGCCGCACCCGCGCCTCCGGCATGCCGAGCTCGGCGGCGAGCGCGGTGTGCGGGCGGCGGCCGTCCGCCGCGAGCGCGAGCAGCACCGCCACCTCGTCGTCGCGCAGCGGACCGGGCTCCTGCCCGGTCGCGGTGCCGCTGCCGCGCTCCAGGTCGCGGCGCTGGTCCTGGCTGAGCGAGTCCAGCCGCCACCGGCTCGCCTCGCGGTGCAGGCGGTGGCTGAGGTGGGTGCGGGTGAAGGTGATCCCGTCGAGCGCGCCGAGCCGGTCGAGGACGTACCCGCTGACGGCGGCGACGCTCGTGGCGCTGACGGTCAGCAGCAGGTCGCGGCCGCCGGTGGTGTGCTCCACGCTGCCGGTGCACGGGTCGGCGGCGATCTCGGCCGCGATGCGCTGGTTCGCGCCGGGCAGGCAGCCGACCTCCACCAGCGCGAACGCGCCGAAGTCGAGCTGCGAGGCCCCCGGGTAGCAGGTCACCCACGCCTCGCCGGAGGCGCTGAGCCGCGCCCAGCGGCGCGACAGCGTGGCGGCGTCGACGCCGAGGGGGCGGGCGAGCCGCGCCCAGGACGCGCGGGGGTCGTGCTGCAGCGCGTTCACCAGCGCCAGGTCGAGCTCATCCATGCGCCGATTCCGTGCATGCGAGGGGGCGTTCACGCGGCATTCGTGCAATCTACTCGAGATTTCGCGCCGGACCCGATCCTGGTCTGCACCGCTCCCACCGTCCTCCTCGTTCCCCCGGGAGAAGCCCATGGCCCGTTTCCGCTCCGCCGTCCCGGCCGCCGCGCTGGCGGCCGCCGCGGTCCTGATCTCCTCCGGCTGCACGACCTCCTCGGAACCGTCCGCGGGCGGCGGCGGCCCGTTCCGGTACGCGGTGACCTCCGACGCCAACACCTTCGACCCGGCGCTCGGCACCGCCGCCACCGACTACTCCTTCGCCCGGATGCAGTTCGGCACCCTCGTCTACCGCGACGCCGACCAGTCGGTCGTGCCCGGTCTCGCCGAACGGTGGACCGCGAAGCCCGACTCGGCCACTTTCACCCTCCGCGAGGGCTTGACCTGCTCGGACGGCAAGCCGCTGACCGCCGGCGACGTCGCCGCGTCGCTGCGCCGGTGGGCCGACCCGAAGACCGGCGCCGCCGGGACCGGGCTGGCGTTCGGGCCCCGCGCGAAGGTCACCGTGTCGTCCGACGACGCGGCCCGCACGGTCACCGTCAGGCTGGCCCGGCCGTGGTCGGACCTGGTGCCCGCGATGTCGATGACCAACGCGGGCATCGTCTGCCCGCCCGGCCTCAAGGACCCCAAGGCCCTCGGCCAGGGACCGGTCGCGGGCGCGGGCACCGGCCCCTACACGCTGACGGACTCGCAGCGCGGCCGGCAGTACACCTTCAAGCTCCGCGACGGCTACAACGCGTTCCCCGCCTACAAGAAGGCGGCGGTGCCCGCGGGCGAGCGCCCGTCCACGGTGCGGCTGTCGATCGTGTCGAACGAGAGCACCGCGGCCAACCAGCTCAGCACCGGCGAGCTGGACTACGCGGCGTTCACCGGCCCCGACGCGGCCCGGTTCGCCGGCGGCGGCTACCACGTCCACGTCCAGCCGCTGCTGCGGATGTTCGTCGTGTTCAACGAGCGCAAGGGGCACCCCGGCGCCGACCCGGCGTTCCGCAAGGCGGTCACGCAGGCCCTCGACCCCGCCGCCTTCAACAAGGTCTACGGCGGCAAGGGCGAGGTGATGAAGAGCTGGAGCGACAGCACCGCCCAGTGCGCGAACACCGACGGCTCCCTCGTCACCGGGACCGACCCGGCGGCGGCGAAGAAGGCCCTGGACGGCGTCTCCGTCAAGCTCAGCGGGACGAACGGGGTCGCCGGCGGGTCCGGCAACACCTACGTGCAGGAGGCGCTGCGCGCCGCCGGCGCCAAGGTCGCCCTGCGCAACGTCGACAACGCCACCTGGGCGTCCGACGTCCTGGCCAACAAGGGCGACTGGGACGTCACCGTGATGGCGCACCTGAACTTCCAGGGGACGCTCACGGCCGGCGCGATCCTGCTGACCGGGCCGAACCCGCCCGAGGGCCGCAACTTCGGCGGGATCCGCGACGGCGGCTTCGACGCGGGGTTCGCCAAGGCGATGGCCACCACCGACGAGGCCGGCAAGTGCGCCGCGTGGGGCGAGGCGCAGAAGGCGCTGCTTCAGCGGGACGACGTGGTGCCGCTGTCGACCGTGCCGGTCGCCTTCGTGCTCGGCAAGACCGCGGACGCCGTCGTCGCCGCCGGGGCCGTCGACCCGACCTCGTTCCGGGTGAAGGGCTGATGACGGCCGCCGTGCGGGAGGTCCCGGCGCCGGTGAAGGCCGGCGGCCGCGCCCGGAACCCGTGGATCGGGTTCCTCGCCCGCCGGCTCGCCGGGCTGGCGGGCGTGCTCGTCACCCTCGTCGCGGTCACGTTCCTGATGGTGCAGCTGATCCCGGGCGACCCGGCGCGGGCGCTCGCCGGGACGGACGCGACCGGCGCGCAGGTGGAGCGGTTCCGGCACGAGCTCGGCCTGGACCGGTCCCTGCCCGCTCGGTTCGGCTCGTACGTCTCGGGGCTCCTGCACGGCGACCTCGGCACGTCGTTCCAGACCCGCGAGCCGGTCGCGGACGTGATCGGCGGCCGGCTGCCGTTCACCGCGGAGCTGGCGCTGCTGGCGATCCTGCTCGTCCTCGCCGTCGCGGTGCCGCTCGGCATGGCCGTCGCCGTCGCGACCCGGGGCGGGAGGCGGCGCCGGCTGGACGCGGCGTTCACCTTCGCGACCGGGCTGCTCGGCGCCACCCCCGAGTACGTGCTCGGCACGCTGCTGGTCCTCGTCTTCGCGATCACGCTGCGGCTGCTGCCCGCCGCCGGCGCGTCCAGCCTGGCATCGCTGGTGCTGCCGGTGGTGGCGGTGGCGCTGCCGTCGACGTGCGTGCTGGCCAGGATCGTCCGGCGGGAGGCCGCGGTGGTGCTGAACCAGGACTACATGCGGACCGCGCGGGGCCGCCGCCTGCCGCCGTTCGCCCTGTACGCGCGGCACGCGCTGCCGAACCTGCTGACCAGCACGCTCACCATGGGCGGGCTGATGCTCACCGCGATGCTCGGCGGCACGATCATCGTGGAGAGCGTGTTCGCCTGGCCCGGCCTGGGCGGCCGCGTCGTGCAGGCGATCATCAACCGCGACTATCCGGTCATCCAGGGCACCGTGCTGGTCCTCGGGATCCTCGCCGCCCTGCTCAACCTGCTCATCGACGTGCTGCTCGGCCTGCTCGACCCGCGCACGCTGACCGCGAGGAGCACCTCATGATCCGCTCGTCCCGGGGCCTCGCCGCCGGGCTGGCCGCGCTCGGCCTGATCGCCGTCCTCGCCGTCGTCGCCCCGCTGGCCTGGGGCGGAGACGCGACGCACCTGTCCGGCGCCGCCCGCGAGGGCGTGTCCGGCGACCACTGGCTCGGCACCGACGCGCTCGGCCGCGACGTCCTGGCCCGCACTCTCGTCGCCACCCGCCTCACCCTCCTCATGACCCTGGCCGCGACCGCGATCGCCGGGACGATCGGGATCCTGCTCGGCACCGCCGTGTGGGTCGCGGGCCGGCGCGTGCGGGAGATCGGGCTGCGGCTCATCGACGTGATGGTGTCGTACCCGGCGATCATCCTCGCGCTGGCCGTCGCCGCGAACCTCGGCGCGGGCACGGTCGCCGCCGTCGTCGCGATCGGCGTCGCGTGGAGCCCAGCGTTCGCGCGGCTCACCGCCAACCTCGCCGCGTCCGTCGCCGGGCGCGACTTCGTCGCCGCCGCGCGGCTGCTCGGTGTCCCGCCGCACCGGATCCTCGTCCGGCACCTGCTGCCGAACATCGCCGAGCCGCTGCTGGTGCTGCTGTCGGTCGCGTTCGCCGGGACGCTGACGGCGCTGTCGGGACTGTCGTTCATCGGGCTCGGCGTGCAGGCGCCGTCCTACGACTGGGGCGCGCTGCTGAACACCGGCCTGGACGCGCTCTACACGAACCCGGCGGAGGCCCTCGGCCCGGCGGTCGCGATCACGCTGACCGGCGTGCTGGCGGGCTTCGTCGGCGACGGGCTCGCGGCGGGCGCCGACCCGCACCGGATCACGATCTCGGGGCGGGCGAAGAGGCCGTCCGTCCCGGTCGCGGCCCCGCCGGAGGACGGCGGCGCGCTGCTCACCGTGGCCGGCCTGCGCGTGTCCGCGGGCGCCGCCGACCTGGTGGACGGCGCGTCGTTCACCGTCCGCCCCGGCGAGATCGTCGGCGTGGTCGGGGAGTCCGGATCGGGCAAGAGCCTCACCGCGATGGCCGTCGCCCGGCTGCTGCCCGACACCGTCACCGCCGACGCCCGCACCCTGCGGCTGGACGACCTGGACCTGTTCGCCGGAGCCGCGCCCGACCGGCTCGCCACCGAGATCGGCGTCGTCTACCAGGACCCCGCCGCGTCGTTCAACCCGGCGCTGCGGATCGGCGGGCAGCTCACCGAGGTGCTGCGCCGGCACCGCGGCCTCGGCCGCCGCGCCGCCCGCGAGCGCGCCGCCGAGGCGCTGGAGGCCGTGCGGATCACCCGCCCCGAGGCGCGGCTGCGGCAGCACCCGCACGAGCTGTCCGGCGGGATGCGCCAGCGCGCGATGATCGCCTCGGCGCTGCTCACCGGCCCCCGGCTGCTGATCGCCGACGAGCCGACCACCGCGCTCGACGTCACCGTCCAGGCCGAGATCCTCGAGCTGCTCCGCGAGGCCAACCGCCGCGACGGCACCGCGATGCTGTTCATCTCGCACGACATCGGCGTCATCGCGTCGCTGTGCCACCGCGTCCTGGTGATGTACGCGGGGCGGATCGTCGAGGAGCTGCCGGTCGCCGACCTCGCCGCCGGACGGGCCCGCCACCCCTACACCCGCGCGCTGCTGGACGCCACGCCCCGCCTCGACGGGGACGGGGACGGGGAGCTGACGACGATCCCCGGGCGTCCGCCCGCGCCCGCCGACCGCCCGGCCGGGTGCGCGTTCGCGTCCCGCTGCGCGCTCGTCATGCCGCGGTGCGCCGAGGAGCGGCCCGCCGCGGTCGCCGTCGGCACGGACCACCGCGCCGCCTGCCACGCCGTCGGACTCACCGTGGAGGAGACCGCCTCATGACCCTCACCGCAGAGAGGTCCGCCGCCGCCGAACCGGCCGCCGGGAAGCTCGTCGCCGAGCACGTCACCGTCGTCTTCGGGCACGGGCGCCGCGCCCACACCGTCCTGGACGACGTCGGCCTCGCCGTTCCGGAGGGCACCACGGTCGGGCTCGTCGGCGAGTCGGGATCGGGGAAGTCGACGCTGGCCAAGGCCATGGTCGGGCTCGTCCGGCCCCGGTCCGGCCGGATCCTGCTGGACGGCGCGGAGGTGTCCGGCCTGCGCGGTGCCCGGCTCACCGCCGCGCGCCGCCGCGTCCAGCTGATCTCGCAGGACCCGAACTCCTCCCTCGACCCCCGGATGCGGATCGGCCGCGCGCTCGCCGAGGCGATCGACCCGCGCCGCGCCGACCCCCGCGCGCACGCCGACCGGATCGCCGCCGGGCTGGAGATGGTCGCGCTCGAACCCGACGCCGCCCGCCGCCACCCGCACGAGTTCTCCGGCGGCCAGCGGCAGCGGATCGCGATCGCCCGCGCGCTCGTCGCCCGCCCCGAGGTCGTCGTCGCCGACGAGATCACCTCCGCGCTGGACTGCTCCGTGCAGGCCGAGGTGCTGAACCTGCTCGCCCGGCTGCGCGCCGAGCTGAGGCTGACGATGCTGTTCATCTCCCACGACCTCGCCGTCGTCCGGCACGTCAGCGACTCCGTGGCGGTCATGCACCGCGGAGCGATCGTCGAGCGGGGCGACGTCTACGCCGCCCCGTCCCACCCCTACACCCGACGGCTGCTCGCGAGCGCGCCGTCACTGCCGCCGAAGGAGACCAGGTGACCAGCCGCGCCGCGGAGCGGACCCGCGAGACCCTCAGCGATTTCGGCGAGCACGCCGCCGGCCTGGGGGAGCTGTACCGCGACCTGCACGCCCACCCCGAACTCTCCTGGCAGGAGCACCGCACCGCCGGGATCGTCGCCGCGCGGCTGCACGCCGCCGGATACAAGGTCGCCGAGGGCGTCGGCGGCACCGGCGTCGCCGGCGTCCTGCGCAACGGGGACGGCCCGGTCGTGCTCGTCCGCGCCGACATGGACGCGCTGCCCGTCGCCGAGCGGACCGGCCTGCCCTACGCCAGCACGGTCCCCGGCGTCATGCACGCCTGCGGGCACGACGTGCACGTCACCTGCCTGATCGCCGCCGCCGAGGCGCTCGCCCGGCGGACCGCGCTCTGGTCGGGGACGCTGCTGGTCGTCGCGCAGCCCGCCGAGGAGCTCGGCGAGGGGGCGCTGGCGATGGTCCGGGACGCGGCGTGGCGGGGGCTGCCGCGCCCCGACGCGGTGCTCGGCCAGCACGTCGGCGCGTTCCCGGCGGGCGCGATCGTGCACCGCCCGGGCCTGATGATGTCCGCGGCGACCACGGTGGACGTGCGGATCTTCGGCCGGGGCGGGCACGGCTCGGCGCCCGAGACCTGCGTCGACCCCGTCGTCACCGCCGCGCATCTGGTGACGCGGTTGCAGACGATCGTGTCGCGGGAGGTGTCGCCGCGCGACTCCGTCGTCGTCACCGCCGGGATGCTCCGCGCCGGCACGAAGGCCAACGTGATCCCGGACGAGGCGCACGTGGCGCTGAACTTCCGCAGCCAGTCCGCGCGGGTGCGCGACCAGGTGCTCGCCGCGATCCGGCGGATCGCCGAGGCCGAGTGCGCCGCGTCCGGCTGCCCCCGGCCGCCGGAGCTGGCCGTGTCCGGCGACTTCCCGCTGACCGTGAACGACGCCGACGCCGACGCCCGGGTGTCGGCCGTGCACGCCGAGCTGTTCGGCGCGGAGGCGGTCATCGAGCACGGCCCGCTCATGGGCAGCGAGGACTTCTCGGTCTTCGGCTTCGCCGAGCACAACGGCGGCACCGCCGTCCCGTCCGACTTCTGGTTCTTCGGCGGCACGCCGCTGCAGGCGTGGATGGAAGCGCCGGGGGAGGGGCCCGAGGAGAAGCTGGCGACGATCCCGGGCAACCACAGCTCCCTGTTCGCGCCCGATCCGGACGCGTCCGTCCGGGCGGGCACGACGGCCCTCACCGGCGCGGCCCTGGCGTACCTGTCATGACGGCCGACCTCATCCTGCGCGGCCGCGTCCTCACCATGGACGACGCCCGGCCGTCCGCCGGGGCCCTGGCGGTGCGGGGGGACCGCGTCCTCGCCGTCGGCGACGACCTCGACGGCCTGCGCGGTCCCCGCACGCGCGTGGTGGACGTCGACGGCTGCGTCCTGCCCGGGTTCGTCGAGGCGCACGGGCATTTCCTGGGCGACGCGACCGTGCAGAGCCCGGCGCTGGTCGACATCCGGCCGGTGGTCCTGCCGACGGCGGACGAGGTGCTCGCCGCCGTCCGGGACGCCGTCGCCACGCGTCCGGTGACGGTGTGCAACGGCTGGGAGCCGCTGCTGCAGAAAGGACTTCCGGAGCCGACGCTCTCCTGGCTGGACGGGCTGGCCCCCGCCACCCCGCTGATCATCATGCACAATTCCGGTCACGCGGTGTTCTTCAATTCCGTGGCCATGCGCCACGCCGGACTGACCCCCACCACACCGGATCCCCCCGGCGGGCGGTTCCGCCGCGACGCCGCCGGAGAACCGGCCGGCGCCGCGTACGGGCCCGCCGCGATCTCCATGGTCACGAGGCATCTCCGCGACGGCGTCACCGACGCCGCTCCGGCCCTGCTGGCGGAGTGCGCGCGGGTGAACGCGCGCGGCGTGACGATGATGAGCGAGATGGCGTTCGACCCGGGCGCCCGGCCGCTGCTGGAGAACGTCCCGCTCACCACCCGGCTCCGCCTCTACGAGGTGTCGACGCCCGCGCTGAGCAGCGACGCCGAGCCCGGCGCGGGCGACGACCTGATCCGCCAGATCGGCATCAAGACCTGGGCGGACGGATCGCCGTGGACCGGGAACCTCGCCGCGTCGTTCCCCTATCTGTCCACCGGGGAGCGCCACGCCCCGAACTACAGCGCCGCCGAACTGCTGGAGATCTCGCGGGCCTATTACGCGCAGGGCTGGCAGCTCGCCTGCCACGCCAACGGGGACGAGGCCGTCCAGCAGGTCCTGGACGTCTGGGAGGAGATGCTCGCCGGCCGCGCGGACGACCGGCGCCTGCGCATCGAGCACGCGAGCTCGATGCGTCCCGAGCAGTTCCGGCGCGCGCACGCGCTCGGCGTCACGTGCAGCCTGTTCCCCGACCACATCTACTACTGGGGCGAGGTGCTGGACGAGCTGTTCGGCGCGGACGTCGCCGGACGGTGGGCGCCGATCGGCACCGCCCTGAGCACCGGGATGCGGGTCTCCCTGCACAACGACTCGCCGGTCACCCCCGCGAACCCGCTGCACAACGTCGCCGTCGCCGCGACCCGCACGTCCCGCCTCGGCCGCGCGTACGGGACCGGCGAGCGGATCGGCGTCCTGCAGGCGCTGCGCGCGCAGACGATCGACGCGGCCTGGCAACTGCACGCCGACGACGTCACCGGCTCCCTCGCGCCCGGCAAGTACGCCGACATCGCCGTGGTCTCCGCCGACCCGACCCGCGTCCCGCCGGAGGAGATCGGGGACCTGACGGTGGACGCGACGTTCCTCGCGGGCCGGCAGGTCCACGGCGACCCCCTGGGGTGACGGCGGCCGGAGTAGGGTGCGCGCCATGAGCGGGTATCGCAGGACGACCGTCGCCGTCCCCGGCGGCGACCTCACCGTGGGGATCTGGGGCGAGGGGACGCCGTCGGTCCTCGCCGTCCACGGCATCACCGGGTCGCACCTGGCGTGGGGCCCGGCCGCCGGCCGGTTCGCCGCCTCGGGCGGCGCACTCGCCGCCGTCGACCTGCGCGGCCGCGGCCGCAGC
>NZ_JBEYYT010000322.1:0-11190 GCF_040645715.1 Spirillospora sp. NPDC046719
CCCCACCGCACATCCGCTCCGTTCGCGGACCAGGGGTCCATCGTGATCGAGCTGTGACCACGGGGGCTCGAGATCCGCCGGCGCGGTGCCGGGGGCACCGTGGCCGGCGGGACGACCGGTCACCGGCGTGGCTCCTGCGCGGCTCGTGCGCGGCTCGTGCGCGGCTCGTGCGCGGCGAGGCCGGGCCCGTCCGGCGCCGCGAGTCGACAGGGCGGCGGCGAGCGGTTAACGTCGCGACGTCCGAAGCGAGCAGACGACCATGTCGGGGGGCCTGGTCAGGTGCATGCCACTCATGTCCGCGGATAGCCGGTCGCGACGCGCCGGAACCGCCCGCCGGCGGCCCCGGCGGGGCGGTGCTGCGCGGCTGGCGCTGGCCGCGGCGGCCGCGCTGGCGCTCCCGCTCGCCGGATGCGCCGGCGGCGGGCCGGACTCCCCCGCCCACCGGGAATCGCCGGGGGCGTCGGGTCCATCCGGAAAGAAGGCGCCCGTGACGAAGTCCCCGGACGCGTGGGTCCCCGGCTACGTCGCGAAGATGAGCCTGGAGCAGAAGGTCGGGCAGCTGTTCGTGCCGACGTTCTCCAGCCGCGCGAGCGCCCTCGCGATCATCCGGAAGTACCACGTCGGCGGGTTCATCTACTTCCCGGAGAACTTCGGCTCGCCGGCCGAGACCGCCGCGCAGTCGAACGCGCTGCAGAAGGCGTCCAAGGTCCCGC
Organism: Spirillospora sp. NPDC046719; assembly: GCF_040645715.1. NCBI lineage: Bacteria > Bacillati > Actinomycetota > Actinomycetes > Streptosporangiales > Thermomonosporaceae > Spirillospora > Spirillospora sp. NPDC046719. Next base: position 714 of record NZ_JBEYYT010000322.1, read on the forward strand.
TGCTGCTCGGCGTGGACGAGGAGCAGGGCATCGTGTCGCGGACGCCGTTCATCACCCGCTTCCCCGGGAACATGGCGCTCGGCGCGACCCGGAGCACCGCGGACGCGCGCGCCGCCGCGCGGGTCACCGCCACCGAGCTGCACGCGGTCGGGATCAACCTGGACTACGCGCCGGACGCCGACGTCAACGTGAACCCGCGCAACCCGGTGATCGGGCTGCGCTCCTTCGGCTCCGACCCGGCGCGGGTGTCGCCGCTGCTGACCGCGGCGATCGCGGGCTACCAGGACGCCGGGGTCGCCGCGACGGCCAAGCACTTCCCCGGGCACGGCGACACCGCGACCGACAGCCACACCGGCCTGCCCGTGATCACGCACTCGGCGGCGCAGTGGCGGAAGCTGGACGCGCCGCCGTTCAAGGCCGCGATCGCCGCCGGCGTCGACCTCGTCATGACGGCGCACATCGTGGTCCCGGGGCTCGACGGGTCGGGCGACCCGTCCACGCTGTCGAGGACCGTGCTGACCGGGCTGCTGCGCGGCGAGCTCGGCTACCAGGGCGTGATCACCACGGACTCGCTGCAGATGGCGGGCGTCCGGGAGAAGTACGGCGACGCGGTCGTGCCCGTGCGGGCGATCAACGCGGGCGCCGACCAGCTGCTGATGCCGCCGAGCCTGTCCAAGGCGTACAACGCGGTGCTGGCGGCCGTCCGGTCCGGGAGGATCACGCAGAAGCGGCTGGACGAGTCCGTCACCCGGATCCTGAGCCTCAAGCAGAGGCGCGGGCTGTTCACGGCGCCGCCGGCCGACCCGGCGCAGGCGTCCGCGCGGATCGGCACGCCGCAGCAGAAGGCGACCGCGCGGCAGGTCGCCGAGCACTCGGTCACGCTGGTCCGCAACGACCGGGGCGTGCTGCCGCTGAAGGGCAAGAAGGTGAGCGTCACCGGTCCGCAGAGCGCGGAGCTCGGCGCCGCGCTGCGCGAGCAGGGCGTCGCGACGACCGCGCCCGGCTCCGCCGACGTCCACGTGCTGACCACCCTGAACGCCGGGACGGCCACCGCCGCGCGGATCGGCGCGCTGGCGTCCAAGCCGGTCGTCGTCGCGGCGCTCGGCCGCCCCTACGACCTCGACCACGCCGGCGGCGCCGCCGCGACGCTCGCGACCTACTCCGCCGGCGCGACGTCGATCGGCGCGCTCGCGCGGGTGCTGTCGGGCGCGGTGAAGCCGGTGGGGAGGCTGCCGGTGCCCGCGGGCGGGCAACCCGTTGGTCACGGCTTGTCGTATTGATGGACGCGAGGCCCCGCGGACTGGGAAGATCGGCCCGCCTTCGCACCCCCGGGAGGTCCCCGTGCGCGTTCGTCCGTTCCTGCCCGCTCTGTCCCTGCTGCCCGCGCTGGCCCTGGGCCCGGCCGCCTGCGGCGGGAAGGAGGAGGCGGGGATGCCGCCGCTGACGCCCGAGCCGGGCGACTCGCGGCTCGTCGACGTGACCGCCCCGGCGAAGGACAGCCTTCCCGCGCGGCTGGTGCTCTACAAGTACCTGCGCGGCATCGCCGCCGGGAACGTCAAGGTCTGCGGCCTGCTCGCGCCCGCGTACGACCGGTCGGCGTTCGGGCGCGCGGGCGGCTGCCGGTCCGGCGGGCTCGCCGCCGCCCGCGCGAAGCTGCGGCCCGCCGACCTGGCCGCGCTGCGCGGCGTGACCGTCCCGGTCTGCGACGACGGGCCGGGCGAGGGCGAGTACACGGTCGATTTCGCCGACCTGAAATGGAAGGGCGACCCGGCGCGCCCGGGCGGGGTCCTGGCCGCGAACTACACGCTCGGCAAGACCGGGACCCGCTGGCTCATCACCGGCTGACGGCCGCCCGCGACGGCGCCCGCGAAGAGGCACGGCGCCCGCGGAAAGACGCGGCGCCCGCGATGGGATGCGGCGCGCGTTGAACGCTCGCGACGGGCCGCCCACCCCGACGACCCGCCGCGAGCGTGCTCAGATGCCGAGCTCGGCCAGGCCCGGCAGGTGGTCGCGCGCCGCCTCGCGCGCCTGCTCCGCGGAGCGGGCGGCGCGGGCCGCCTCGGCGGCCCGGCGGCACTCGTCCAGCGTGTGCCGGGCCAGGGCGGCCCGGACGAGCGGGAGGGACGGGGCGCTCATCGACAGCGACGTCACGCCGAGCCCGACCAGGACGCAGGCGAGCGCCGGATCGGCGGCCGCCTCGCCGCAGACCCCGCACGGGACGCCCGCCGCCGCCGCGGGGGCGACCAGGTCGAGCACGGCGGGCTGCCACGGGTCCTGCAGGTGTGCGAGGCCGCCGACCTGCCGGTCGGCCGCGCACGCGTACTGGGTCAGGTCGTTGGTGCCGATGCTGAAGAACTCCACCTCCGGCGCCAGGTCGCGGGCGCGCAGCGCGGCGGCCGGCACCTCGATCATGACGCCGGGATGCGCGATGCCGGCCTCCCGGCAGGCCCCGGCGAAGAACGCGGCCTCCGCCGCGTCCGTCACCATCGGGGCCATGACCTGGAGCTTCACGCTGAGCCCGGCGGCGGCGCGGGCGAGGGCGGCGAGCTGGGCGGTCAGCACGTCCGGATGCCGGCGCGCCATCCGCAGCCCGCGCTCGCCGAGCGCCGGGTTCGGCTCCTCGCCGGGAGGCGGGAGGAACGCGAGGGGCTTGTCGGCGCCGGCGTCGAGCGTCCGGACGACCACGCGGCCCTCCGGGAACGCCTCCAGCACCTTGCGGTAGGCGTCCTCCTGCTCCTCGTCGGACGGCGGCACCGACCGGTCCAGGAACAGGAACTCGGTGCGGTACAGGCCGACGCCCTCCGCGCCGTTCGCGAGCGCGGCGTCCAGGTCCTTCGGCCCGCCGACGTTCGCCAGCAGCGGGACGGCGTGCCCGTCCTTGGTCGCGCCCGGCCCGGACGCCTCCGCGAGCGCGGAGTCGCGGGCCGCGGCCGCGGCGAGCGCGGCTGTGACCTCGGCCTCGGACGGGTCGGGCCGGACGGTCCCGGCGGACCCGTCGACGAGGACGCGGGTGCCGTCGGCGAGCTCCGTCGCGCCCGGCAGCGCCACCACGGCCGGGACGCCCATCGTCCGGGCGAGGATCGCGGTGTGGCTGGTGGGGCCGCCCTCCTCGGTGACGAAAGCGACGACCTGCGCCGGGTCGAGCACCGCGGTGTCGGCGGGCGCGAGGTCCCGCGCGACCAGCACGAACGGCTCGTCCGACTCCGGCACGCCGGGCATCGGCAGGTCGAGGAGGCGGGCGATCGCCCGGTCCCGGATGTCGTCGAGGTCGCTGACCCGGGCGGCCATGTACTCCCCCGCCCCGGCGAGCATCTCGCGGTACACCCCGAACGCCTCGAACACGGCGCGAGCCGCGGACGTGCCCTCGCCGATCTTGGCGGTGACGCCGTCGGCGAGGCCCGGGTCGCGGGCCATCAGCGCCTGCGCGTTCAGCACGTCCCGGCCGTCGGTGTTACCGGCGGCCGCCGCGCGCGCGCCGCGCTCCTCCAGGTCGGCGGCGACGGCTTCCAGCGCGGCCAGCGCGCCGTCGCGTTCGGCCGCCGCGTCGCCGCCGTGCCGGGAACCGGCCTCCGGCTCCGGGACGGCGCCGGCGATGCGCCGCACCGGGCCCGCGCCCACCCCCGGGCTGACGCCCGCGCCGCGCAGGACCTCAGGCACCTTCCGGCTCCGGCGTGGACAGCAGCGCCTCCAGGCTGTCCAGCAGCTCGTCGGCGCCGTCGCCGTCGGCGGCCAGCACGACCTCCTCGCCGTGCCGGGCGTCCAGGCCGAGGACCGCGAGGATGCTCTTGGCGTTCACCGGCGAGCCCCCGCGCTTGGCCACGGTCACGTCCATCGGCGCCTTGGCCGCGGTCTGGACGAACAGCGCGGCCGGCCGCGCGTGCAGCCCCACCCTGGACTCGATCTTGACGTTGCGCTCGCTCACAGAATCTCCCTTGCGCCGCCGCGCACCCGCAGCGCGGGGCCCGGCTCGACATTGACTTCCTTCAGGTCCGCGACCACGTGGTCCGCTGCGGCGAGCGCCGCCACCGGCTGGGTGGTGGCGACGCCGACGCAGGTCATCCCGGCCGCCTTCACGGCCGCGACGCCCGCGGGCGCGTCCTCGAACCCGACCGCCTCGCCCGGCGGGACGCCCAGGTCGCGCGCGGCGGCCAGGTACCCCTCCGGGTGCGGCTTGCCGGTCAGGACGTCCCCGGCGGTCACGACGATGTCCATCAGGTCGCGGACGCCCAGCGCGGCCAGCAGCCGCTCGGCGTACGAGCGCTGCCCCGACGTGACGACGGCCAGCGGGACGCCCGCGTCCGCCAGCGACCGCACCAGCTCGACCGCCCCCGGCACGGGGACGTCCGCCGGCACGCCGGGCGCCGTCTCGTACGCCACGGCCTGCTCGAACAGCTCCTCTGCGGTGCGGCCGGGGAACAGGTGCAGCAGCTCCTCCAGCACCTCGATGCCGCGGCGCCCCGCGAACGACCCGATCAGCTCGTCGTCGTACGGCACGCCGTGCGCGTCGAACAGCCGCGCCCACATCACCCGGTTGCGCGGCTCGGTGTCCATCAGGGTGCCGTCGAGGTCGAACACCGCCGCGCGCAGGCCGATCAGCCCCATCCGATCAGCTCCATGTGAACAGCTCGGCCCCCTTGACGACCTCGCCCGCCTCCACGACGTCCGACAGCGCGTCGGCGCCGGCGTCCAGCGCCACCACGGCGCAGATCGGCGAGCGGCCGCCCGCCTCGATGACGGCGGGGTCCCAGGCGACCACCCGCTGGCCGGCCGTGACCTGGTCGCCCTCGGCGACCAGCAGCTCGAACCCCTTGCCCTTCAGCTTGACGGTGTCGATGCCGAGGTGCACGAGCACGCCGTGCTCCTCCTCGTCCACCACCACGTAGGCGTGCGGGTGCAGCTTGACGATCTTCCCGGTGACGGGGGCGATGGCGTGGCCGGGGCCGCGCTCGGGGTCGACGGCGGTGCCCGGGCCGACCATGGCCTGCGCGAACACCGGGTCCGGGACGCCGGCGAGGCCGACCACCCGGCCGGCCACCGGGGACAGTACTCGGGTCATGCGGGGGTTCCTTCTGCTCGGTCGGTACGCGGGTCGGCGCGCCGCTGGGGCGGACTCGCGGCCCCGGGCGCGCGCCCGGGAACGGATCAGTCGAGGATGTCCTCGATGTCGCTGGCGATGGTGTCGGCCTCCGGGCCGACGACGACCTGCACGACGGTGCCGCTGCGCATGACGCCGAACGCGCCCGCCTTCTTCAGCGCCGCCTCGTCGACCTTGCCGCCGTCGGAGACCTCGGTGCGCAGCCGGGTCGCGCAGGGCTCGATCTCCACGATGTTGTCGGCGCCGCCCAGCGCGGCGACGATGGCCTCGGCCTTGTCCATGTCGTTCTCTTCCCTCGGTGCGTCCGGTCAGTCCGTCTGGGTGACCTTGTTGAGGCCGCGCGGGACGTCGGGGTCGACGCCGAGCCGGCGGGCCAGGTTCTCGACCATGAGCTGGCCGGGGACGATGAGGCCCAGCGGCGCCACCCACTCGGGCAGGCCGGGGCCGGGCAGCGCGGCCGAGCAGGCGTCCGCCAGGCCGTCGCCGCCGCCGACGCCGAACGCCTTGGCGCCCGCGCCCTCCACGCGGCGCGCCAGCGCGATGGTGCCCGGCAGCGTCGGACCGGAGTCGGCCGCGACCAGCAGCGCGGGGGTCTGCGCGTCGACCACGGCGATCGGGCCGTGCAGCAGGTCGGCGTACGACAGGCCCATGGCGTGCAGGTAGCACGCCTCCTTGATCTTCAGCGCGAGCTCCAGCGCGGTGCCGAACGCGATGCCGCGCCCGGACACGACCGTGCCGGGGACCTTCGCCAGCTCCTTGACGATCTCGGGCAGCGCCGGGGACGCCTCCGCCGCCGCGATCAGCCGCGCCACCTCGTCGGGGACGCGGCGCAGGTCGTCCACGGCGACGTCGGCGCCGAGCCCGAGGCCGAGCACCGCCAGCGCGGCGAGCTGGGTCGTGTAGGTCTTGGTGGCGGGGACCGCGATCTCGTCGCCCGCCTCGGTGATCAGCGCGACCTCGGCGGCCTCCGCCAGCGGCGACCCGGCGCCGTTGGTGACGGCGACGGTGCGGGCGCCGCAGTCCTTCGCCCAGTCGAGGGTCTCGACGATCTCCTCGGTCTTGCCGGACTGGCTGATCGCGACGGCGAGCACGCCGGACAGGTCCAGGCGCCGCTTGTAGGTCGTCGCGATGGACGGGGCGGCGAGGGTGGCCAGCCGCCCGGCGTGCGACTCCACCAGGTAGCGGCCGTACACGGCGGCGTTGTCGGACGAGCCGCGCGCGATGAACAGCACCTGCCGCGTCTCCCGGGCGAGCGCCCCGATGTCGGGCGTGCGCGGCAGCAGCGCGTCGATCGTCCGGCGCAGCGCGTCGGGCTGCTCACCGATCTCGGCGCGCATCAGACTGGTCATGATCCCCCTCCGAAGAGTTCCTGCCCGTTGATCCAGGTCGTACGCGCCCGGTGGTCCGGCCCGAGCCAGACGAGGTCGGCGGCCGCGCCGGGCGCGATGCGGCCGAGGTCGGGGCGGCCGATGAGGTCGGCCGGGACGCGGGTCGCCGCGTCGACCGCCGCGGCCGGGTCGAGGCCGAGGCCGATGGCGTTGCCGACCGCCTCGTCCAGCCGCAGCCCGGATCCGGCGATGGTGCCGTCGGCGCGCAGCGGCGGGCCCTGCTCGGGCATGGTGATCGGCTCGCCGCCCAGCTCGTAGGTGCCGGGCGGCATCCCGGCGGCGGACGCGGCGTCGGTGACGAGCACGACGCGTCCGGCGGCGGCGCGCAGCACCAGCCGCGCGACCTCCGGGCCGACGTGGTGCAGGTCGAGGATGAGGCCGGGGTGCAGCCGCTCGTCGATGAGCGCCTGGACGGCCACGCCGGGGTCGCGGTGGTGGACGCCGCTCTGCGCGTTGAAGACGTGGGTGACCTTGCGGGCGCCGGCGTCGGCCGCGGCGGCGACCTGCGCGGCGGTCGCGTCGCTGTGCCCGACGCTGACCAGCACGCCGGCCTCGGTGAGGCGGCGGATCGCGGCGAGCGCGCCGTCCCGCTCGGGCGCGAGGGTGACGAGCTTGACGAGCCCGGTCTCCAGCAGCGCCTCGACCGCTTCGGGCGCCGGGTCGGCGAGGTACGCGGCGTTGTGCGCGCCCTTGCGCTTCGGGGAGAGGAACGGCCCCTCCAGGTGGACGCCGAGCACGCGGGCGCCGGGCGGCAGCGCGGGCAGCAGGTCGCGGGTGCGGCGCAGCGCCTCGGCCTGCGTCGCGACGGGCGCGGTGATGAACGTGGGCAGGAACGCGGTCACGCCGGTCTCGGGGAGCCGGGTGACGACCTCGCGCCAGCCGGTCTCGCCGGCGTCCGCCATGTCGTGCCCGAAGAACCCGTTGACCTGGAGGTCGACCAGGCCCGGGGCGAGCAGCCCGTCGGCCAGGTGCGCGTCGGCGCCGGGCGGCGTGCCCTCGCCGGCCTCCGCGATGACACCGTCCTCGACGCGGACGTATCCCGGGGAGACCGCGCGGGTAGGACCGTCCGCGGGGGTCATGATCACCCGCTCCGCGGTGATCAGCAGTGATGCCATGGGGGTGCACTCTCCGTGATGCGACCGGTCGCCGCCTGCGCGGCGTACTGGTCTAGTCCGGACTAGACCAGTACGCACCATACTCCACGAATCGGATGGAGCTAAAGATGTCGGCCCGAACTCGTCCGGAACGTCCCTGCCAGGGGGGTCGTGACCTGCACGTTCACCTGATCTTGCACCCCGGGGCATGTGACCCGGCCGTTACGGTTTCGTGCATTGACACGACTTTCCATAATGTGGTCTAGTCCGGCCTAGACCAGTACGAACAAGTCGATTCACGTCATCCGCCAACGCGTCGATACGGCCGCCGAGGCCATCGAGGACACCCCCAGTGACGACCATCGATCCGCACAGCCCCGTCCCGAAGTACTTCCAGCTGCGCGCCATCCTGCTCGACCTCATCGAGAGCGCCGAGCTCCCCGTCGACGCCCCGATCCCCTCGGAGCGCGAGCTGTGCGTGCGGTACGGGCTGTCCCGCATGACCGTCCGCCAGGGCGTCGACCAGCTCGTGTCGGAGGGGCGGCTGTACCGCGTCCCCGGCAAGGGCACCTTCGTCGCCCGGCCCAAGATCGAGATGCCGCTGCGGCTCGTCTCGTTCACCGAGGACATGCTCGCCCGCGGGCTGCGGCCCGGCGCCGTCGACCTGGACCGCCGCACCGTCCCCGCGGACGCCCGGCTGGCCCGGATCTTCGAGGTCGAGCCCGGCACCGAGATCCACGTGATCGAGCGGCTGCGCACCGCCGACGGCGAGCCCATGGCGCTCGAACGCGCGCACATCCTCGCCTCGCTCGCGCCCGACCTGCTGGACCGCCGCCTCGCCGACCGCTCCCTGTACGGCGTCCTCGAAGCGGTGTACGGGCTGGTCTTCGACGCCGGGGACCAGACCATCGACGCCAGCCTGGCGGACGCGGCCGACGCCAAGCACCTGCAGATCCCCAAGGGCAGCGCCGTGCTGCTCCTGCAACGCCGCTCCTACACCGGAGGCGTCTGCGCCGAGCTGGGAGTGTCGACCTACCGGGCCGACCGCTACCAGATCCACACGGCACTCGGAAATCCCCCGCCGCACTCCTGACACACCCCTGAGGAGGAACCTCTCGATGACTTCGACCACCGTGGACGCCGCGCCGCGGCGGGGGTCGCGCGCCCTCGCGGTGCTGCAGCGGATCGGCCGCAGCCTCATGCTGCCGATCGCCGTGCTGCCCGCCGCGGCCCTGCTGCTGCGCTTCGGCCAGCCGGACATGCTCGGCAAGGACGGCCTCGGCTGGATCCGCGTCGCCGAGGTCGTCGGCGGCGCCGGCCAGGCCCTGTTCGACCACCTGCCGCTGCTGTTCGCGGTCGGCGTCGCGATCGGCTTCGCCAAGAAGTCCGACGGCTCCACCGCGCTCGCCGCCGTCGTCGGCTACCTGGTCTTCGACCAGGTCACCAAGATCATGTTCTCGCACTCGGCCGACCTCAAGGGCCAGGTGCTGATCACCAAGGTGACCGACGGGACCGCCGCGCCGGCCATCGACTTCGGCGCCAAGAACCCGACGGACGTGCTCGGCGGCATCCTCATCGGCGTCGTCGCCGCCCTGCTCTACCAGCGCTTCTACCGGGTGAAGCTGCCCACCTACCTGGCCTTCTTCGGCGGCCGCCGGTTCGTCCCGATCATCACCGCGCTCGCCGCGCTGGTCCTCGGCGTGCTCATCGGCTTCATCTGGCCGGTGTTCGGCGGCTGGCTCACCGACTTCGGCAACTGGATCACCGGCGCGGGCGCCGCGGGCGCCGGCATCTACGGCGTCGTCAACCGGCTGCTGCTGCCGTTCGGCCTGCACCACATCCCGAACTCGCTCATCTGGTTCGTGTTCGGCTCCTACAACGGACCGGACGGCGTCGTGCACGGCGAGATCAACCGGTACCTCGCGGGCGACCCGCACTCGGGCGGCTTCCTCGCCGGGTTCTTCCCCGTGCTGATGTTCGGCCTGCCCGGCGCCGCGCTCGCCATGTGGCGCGCCGCTCCCCCGCACCGCCGCTCCGCGGTCGGCGGCATCATGATCTCCGCCGCGCTCACCGCGTTCGTCACCGGCGTCACCGAGCCGATCGAGTTCGCCTTCATGTTCGTCGCGCCCGTGCTGTACGCGGTGCACGTCGTCCTCACCGGCGTCTCGATGGCGATCCTCAACGCCGCCGGGGCCCAGCTCGGCTTCGGCTTCTCGGCGGGCGGCATCGACATGCTGCTGAACGCGTCGAAGGACAACACCAAGGGCCTGCCGCTCATCATCGGCATGGGCGTCCTGTATTTCCTCATCTACTACTTCCTCTTCAAGTTCCTGATCGTGAAGTTCAACTTCGCGACACCGGGACGGGAACCGGAGGACGTGGAGTCCGTCGCCGCCGACCCGGGGTCCAACCCGGAGCTGGCGGGCGGAGAGAAGAAGGCGTCGCGGCGCCGCAAGCAAGAGGCCGAACCCGCCGACTCCTCCAGCACCACCTGACCCGTCCTCTGCCACCTCGACGGGGGGGGGGGGGCGCCCCAGGGCGCCGCCCCCCCCCCCCCCCCACACCCCCCCCACCACCCCCCCCCTTCCACCCCCCCCCGCCGGGGGCCCGCCCCCCACCCCGGCCCCCCCCCCCCGTCCGCATTTCCGGAGCCGGGCTCCGGGGACCGAGATGGCGCCTATGGCGTTACGGCCGTGGCCGTACGTGGTCACGGGCGTATTTTTCGGCCGCCTCGCGACTCCTGTTCAGAAACGAATCGGGAGGCACGCATGGGACGACGTCCGGTCAGGAATTCGGCGGTCCGCATCGTCAGGTACCGCGCCGCGCCGCCGCGGCCGACGGACGGCGCGCTGGCGCTCGATCCCGCGCAGGCGGCGGTGCGGCGGCGGGCCGCAGCACCC
>NZ_JBEYYT010000323.1:0-11189 GCF_040645715.1 Spirillospora sp. NPDC046719
GGCGACGACGCCGGCGACGGCGTCGAGGTCGGCGGGCTTCGTGCCGCGCGCGCCGTCGAGCAGCGCGGCGCCGCGCAGCTCGCCGAGCGCCTCCCGGACGTCCCGCGCGTCCACCGGCAGCAGGCGCAGCGCGGAGTCGCGCAGCGCCTCCACCCACACGCCGCCGAGGCCGACCGCGAGGGTGAGGCCCCAGGCCGGGTCGCGGACGATCCCGGCGAGCAGTTCCACGCCGCCGGGCCGCTGCGGCTGGACGAGCGCGCCGGCGCCGTCGCGGCCGGCGAGCGCGGCCATCACCTCGCGGTACGCGGCGCGGACGGCGTCCGGCCCGGCGAGGCCGAGGCGGACGCCGCCGATGTCGCTCTTGTGCGCGAGGCCGTCCGCCGCGGCCTTGAGGACGACCGGGTAGCCGAACCGGTCCGCCGCCGCGACCGCCGCGTCCTCTCCATCGACCAGTTCGGACGGCACCACGGGCAGCCCCGCGCCGGCGAGGAGGGCCGCGGCGCGGTGCTCGGCCCACACGCCGGTCGGGCCGGCGGCGCCGTCCACAGCGACGGGTTCGCCGGCCTCGGTGCGTCGCGCGAGCGCGCTCCCGTCCGGCCGACCAGCGGACGGCCGCGCCGATCGCCTGCATGCCGTGCTCGATCCCGCCGACGACGTGCGGGAACCCGGTCCTCTCCTGCACCGAGCGCCCGAACTCCGACACGTCGGTGAGCGTGTTCCCGACCACCACGACCGGACGCGGCGACGCGGCGATCCGCCGGGCGTGCGCCGCGAACGTCGCCATCGGCACCGACGGATCGGGCGGAGCGAACCGGGGCAGGTCGGTCAGCAGCATCACCGCGTCGATGCCGGGATCGGCGGCGACGACGTCCAGCGCGCGGCCGAGGAGCGTCCGGTCGATCAGCACGTACCCGGTGACGTCGAGGGGGTTCTGCACGGTCGCGAACGGCGGCAGGATCTCCGCGAGCGCCTCCACCGTCGAGGGCGCGAACGGGGGAAGGTCGAGGCCCTCGTCCTCGGCCCGGTCCGCGATGATCTCCGACGCGCCGCCGGACGGGGTGACCACCCCGATCCGGGGCCCCGGCAGCGGCCCGGCGGACGCGAGCAGCCCGGCGGTGACGATCAGGTCCTCCAGCGACCGGACCCGGACGACGCCGAGCCGCCGGAACGCCGCGCCCACCACCGCGTCGTCGCCGACGAGCGCGCCGGTGTGGGCCTGCGCGGTGCGCGACGCCAGCCGGCTGCGCCCGATCTTCAGCGCGACGACGGGCTTGCCCGCCTCCAGGGCCCGCCGCGCCGCGCGCGCGAACGCGTCCGGGTCCCGCACCGACTCCAGGAACAGCGCGATGACCCTCGTCGCGGGGTCGTCCACCAGGTAGTCGATCACGTCGGGGACGGTGACCAGCGACTCGTTGCCCATCGAGGTGAGCAGGCTGAGGCCGATGTTGCGGGCCTGCGCGAACGCCAGCACCGAACTGGCCAGCGCGCCGCTCTGCAGCACCACGCCCACCGGGCCGCGCAGCAGCGGCGGCGGGATCGGCAGGCCGTAGGGGGTGATGCCGGCGGCGGCGTTGATGTAGCCGTTGCCGTTCGGGCCGAGGACGGTCAGCCCCGCCTCCCGCGCGAACGCGACGACCTCCGCCTCCAGCCGCGCGCCGTCCTCGCCCGCCTCGCCGAACCCGGCGGTCAGCACGACGTAGTTCCGGATCCCGGCCGCGGCGCCGTCCCGCAGCACCGGGAGCACGGCGGGGGTCGGCACCATCACGTACGCCAGGTCGACCGGGCCGGGCAGCTCCGCCAGGCTCGGGTGCGCGGGGTGGCCGTGGACGAGCCCGCCGCGCGGGTTGACCAGGTGCACCGGCCCGCCGAACCCGTGCGCCCGCAGGTTCCCGAACGTGCTCGCCGACCAGCCGGACTTGTCGCTCGCGCCGACCAGCGCGATCGACCCCGGGTTGAACAGCGCGCGGACCCCCGCCCGCGGATCGCGAGAGCCCATCTCACTCCCCGAGGAGGCCGAGGCGGACGTGGCCCTTGAGCAGGTTGCGGGCGATGGTCCGGCGCTGGATCTCGTCGGTGCCCTCGAAGATCCGCAGCAGCCGCAGCTCCCGGTACCAGCGCTCGATCGGCAGCTCCTTGGTGTACCCCATGCCGCCGTGGATCTGGAGCACGCGGTCCACGACGCGGTTCGCCATCGTCGCGCCGTTCAGCTTGGCGATGGACGAGGCGTGCCGCGCGTCCAGGCCCTCCCGCACCCGCCACGCCGCGTACAGCGTCAGCCACTTCGCCGCCTCGATCTCCACCTGCGAGTCCGCGATCATCCATTGGATGGCCTGGTAGTCGGCGATGGGATGGCCCATGGACACGCGGACCTTGGCGTAGTCGACCGCCATCTGCAGCATCCGCTCCGCCGCGCCGATCGCCCGCGCCGGGATCATGTAGCGGCCCTGGCCGATCCACCGCATGGCCAGCTCGAAGCCCTTGCCGACCTCGCCGAGGACGTTGGCGCCGGGCACCCGGACGTCCTCGAACACCAGCGACGCCGGTCCCCACTCGCCCATGGTCGGGATCGGCTCGGACTTCCAGCCCATGTCCCGGTCGACGAGGAAGCAGGTCACGCCGCCGTCGGCGCCGAGGTCGGGGTCGGTGACGGCGAACACCATGACGAAGTCGGCCTCGTTGCCGCCGGTGATGAACGTCTTCTCGCCGTTGATGACCCAGTCGTCGCCGTCGCGTACGGCGCGGGTGCGGATGCCACGCGCGTCCGACCCGGCGCCCGGCTCGGTGATGGCGAAGCAGGACCGCCGCTCGCCCTCGATCGTCGGGATCAGGTAGGCGCGCTTCTGCGCCGCGTCGCAGGCGTACAGGATGTTGTCGGCGGTCCCGCCGAAGCTGAACGGGACGAACGTCCGGCCCGTCTCCATCGCGACGATGGCCGACATCAGCGGGCCGAGCGCGGCGCCGCCGTACTCCTCGGGCGTGTTGATCCCCCAGAACCCCGACCGGCGGGCCTTGTCGCGCAGGTCGCGCAGCACCCCGGGGTCGAGCCCGGGTCGCCCGGCGCGCTCGTTGCGCAGCACCTCGGGTTCGAGCGGCATGACCTCCTTCTCGACGAAGGAGCGGACGGTGTCGCGGATCTGACGTTCCTCGGCGCTCAGCGAGAAGTCCATGGACCGGTCCTCCGATCAATCCTAGAATCTATTTCTAGGAATCGGTTCTAGGCTGCGCACGGGGCGGTCCCGGCGTCAAGTCGTCCCGCGCGCTTTCTAGAATCTGTTTCAACGACGGCCGGACGGCGGCCGCCGCACCGGACGGGGGACCGATGGCCCGCAAGCCGAGCGGCAGGGGCGGATGGGAATGGAGCCGCACCGCCCAGACGCGCCGCACCATGCTCGAGGCCGCGCGCGAGGTGTTCTGCGCGCACGGGTTCGCCGACGCCGCGATCTCCGAGGTCGTCGAGCGTGCCGGGTCCAGCGTCGGCAGCCTCTACCACCACTTCGGCGGCAAGACCGAGCTGTTCCTCGCCCTGTGGGAGGAGCACGAGGGCGCGCACGAGAAGTCCGCGACCGCGAGCGTCGCCGAGGCCAAGGCCGCCGGCGTCGACGACCCGGTCGAGCTGTTCATCGCGGGCGCCCGCGCGTTCCTCGCCGGCTCGTGGGAGCGCCGCGACCTCGCCCGGCTGTTCATGGACGGCGACGGCCCGCCCGGCTTCGACCTGATGCGCCGCACCCGCCGCCGCGACTGGGTCCGGCAGAACGCCGTACTGCTCGCGCTCGGCGGCGAGCCCATCGACCGCCTCACCGTCGCCGTCCTCACCACCGTCATCGGCGAGGCCGGACGCGAGGTCGCCACCAGCGAGGACGAGGCCGAGGCCCAGGAGGTCATCGACGCGGCGATCGAGCTGATCCGCCGCTTCGACCGCGCCGCCGCGGCCACCTGACCACCGCCCGCCGATTACGGACATCTCTTTTCCGAGAAAAGCGAAGTCGTCTTTCCGGCGCCGTGGCGAACGCCTTGCGGTGCTTTTGCGGATCGTGTCGCGCGCCTTTATAGTCACCGATGTCGATCGCTCGTGACGAGTGGAAATCGCTGCCGGGTCCCCGTGGGCTCGCGTGAAGGTGAAGGCGGGAAATTCGTGAGGGTATTTCGTGGGGCCGTCCGGCGCGGGCGGTCCGGGGCCGGAGCTGCCATGGCCGCAGGTGCGGGCCTGGTCGCGACCATGACAGCGACCATGGGGGCCGCCTCGCCGATGGACGCGCCTTCCGTGCCGGCCGCCCCGGCCACCTTCCCGTCCGTCCCGGCGAAATATTACGGGAATGCGGGCGATATTCCGAAATGCCGCCCCGGTCATGTGTGCGCCACCGTCGCTTATGGCGGTAAATATCACGTCTTCGACTTCTACCGGTACGGCACCTACGGGCTGAGCAATTGGCATGGCCGGGGAAGGGTCGTCAACGAGCAGGCGGGCGGCGCCGCCGCCAGGGTCTACGACCGGTCCGGCGCCGAGACCGCGTGCGTCGCGGCGGGCACCGCGATCGCCGGCGCGGACTGGGACCGCGCCGGGAAGATCAAGCTGACGACGGCCCGCTGCTGACCCCCGCCGCCGCGTCGCGCCCGGTCGCCGCGTCGCGCCAGGTCGCGGAGGCGGGACGGGCCGCTGTGTCGGGCTGGGGCGCTGTGTCGGGCTGGGCCGCCGTGTCGGGCTGGGGCGCGTCGGGCTGGGCGGCGACGAGGGCCTCGCCCGCCTCCGTCCGGTAGTACAGGACCGAGCGCCCGGCGCGGCGCCGCTCGACGAGCCGCGCGTCCAGCAGGATCTTCAGATGCCGGCCGACCGAGCCGAGGCCCCGGCCCGTCAGCGCGACCAGTTGCGTGGTGCTCTTCGGCGAGTCCAGCAGGAGCAGGACGGACGCGCGCACCGGGCCGAGCAGCGCGCCCAGCGCGCCCGGCGACGGGACGGCGCCCGCGCCGGCCAGCACCCCCGAGCACGGATAGACGATGGCGTACCGGGACCGCGCCCGGTTCCAGGAGGACCAGGTTTCGCCGACCGTGACCGGCACGAACACCAGCCGTTCCCCCGACAGGGCGCGGGGCGGGTTGTCGTGGGCGTTGATCTGCAGCCGGTTCTCGCCGAGCCAGCGCAGGCCCGGGCGCATGTCGGCGAGCGCGGCGGTCCACCCGCCCCGGCTCAGGTGCGCGGCGCGGGCCACGATGTCGGCCTCGAAGATCCGGCGGCGCCGGGGCCAGTCCGGCGCGACCGTCTCCGTCCACACCCACGCGATCAGGTCGGCGGCGCGGTCCGGCAGGTCGTCGCGGTCGAGCGCGGCCGGGAGGCGGCCGCCCAGCGCCACGGTGAGGTCCTCGCGGGCGACGTCGGGCGGCGTGGACCGCATCCGCTCCAGCTCCGCGTCGAACGACGCCTCGGACCCGCCGGCCGGGGTGGTCGTGACGAAGTCGGCGTTCCACGTGGGGGCGAACAGGGCCCGGACGAGCAGCGCCGTGACGGGATCGGCGGCCGTCCGGGCGCGGTAGGCGGGCAGGTGGGCGTCCAGCCAGGCGCGCTCGGCCGGGTTCGCGGGCCGCTCCCAGCGCAGCGCCTTGAGGCAGGCGGTGGCCTCCGCGAGCGGCGAGACGGCGAACCGGCTCCCGGCGAGGGTGTCCGCGTTGATCTCCCACCAGCCCAATGGTTTCGCCTCCCCGCGAAAGAGTAACCGGCGCGGCGGAGCGCCCCGGAGACTCCGATCATGCGCACCTACCGGGAACTGTTCCGTACGCCCGAGTTCGCACCGCTGTTCCTGGCGTCGGCGGGCAACGTCGCGGCGCAGACGGTGAGCGGCCTCGCGCTCGGCACGCTCGTCTACGCCCGGACCGGCTCGCCGCTGCTGTCGTCGCTGGCGATGTTCGGCCCGGCGCTCGCCCAGCTGGCGGGCGCGCTGGCGCTGCTGTCGGCGGCCGACCGGCTGCCGCCGCGCGCCGCGCTCACCGGCCTGTCGCTGCTGTTCGCCGCCGGTACCGCCGTCCAGGCCGTCCCGGGGCTGCCCGTCTGGGGCGTGTTCGCGATCGTCCTCGTGCTCGGGGCGGCGAGCGCGGTCGGCGGCGGGGTGCGGTACGGCCTGCTGAACGAGATCCTCGACCGGGAGGGCTACGTGCTCGGCCGGTCGGTGCTCAACATGTCGGTCGGCCTGATGCAGATCGCGGGGTTCGCGGCCGGGGGCGTTATGGTGGCCGCGCTCTCGCCGCGCGGGACGCTGCTGGCCGGGGCGGCGCTGTACCTCGCCGCGGCGGCCGCCGGGCGGTTCGGGCTGAGCGCCCGCAGACCGCGCGCCACCGGGCGGGCGACCGCGGGCGAGACATGGCGCAACAACGTCCGGCTGTTCTCGTCGCCGCGGCGCCGGGCCGTCTACCTCGCGCTGTGGGTCCCGAACGGGCTGATCGTCGGCTGCGAGTCGCTGTTCGTCCCGTACGCGCCGGGGCACGCGGGGCTGCTGCTGGCGGCGGGCGCGGCCGGGATGCTCGCCGGGGACACGCTGGCCGGACGGTTCGTCCCGGCGGGCTGGCGCCGGCGCCTGGACGCGCCGATGCGGCTGGTGCTCGCCGCCCCCTACCTGGTCTTCGCGCTGCGCCCGCCGCTGCCCGTCGCGGTCGCCGCGATCACCGTGGCGAGCGTCGGGTACTGCGCGACCCTGCTGCTCCAGGAGCGGCTGCTGGAGCTGACCCCGGACGATCTGAGCGGCCACGCCCTCGGCCTGCACTCGTCCGGGATGCTCGGCATGCAGGGCATCGGCGCCACGCTCGCCGGCGGGGCCGCCCAGCTCACCTCGCCCGCGACGGGGATGGCGCTGATGGCGGCGGCGTCGGTCGCGGTGACGGTGGCCCTGGCGCCCGCGCTGCGGGCGCGCCCCGCGCCGCCTTCCGGTGAGGCGTCGGGCGACGCGTCGGGCGAGGCGCCCGGTGAGGCGTCCGGTGAGGCGAGTGCGCAGCGGGTTTAGCGGACGGGACCGGAGGCAGGCTGAGGGGCATGCGTGCCGTCACCTACGACTCCTATGCCTCCGACAACTCCCGCCTCACCGTCGGCGAGGCCCCCGATCCCAAACTCGGCCCGAGCGAGGTGCTGATCGAGGTGCGGGCGGCGGGCGTCAACCCGGTCGACTGGAAGGTCATGGCCGGCGGCCTCGACGGGATGATGGACGCCGTGTTCCCGGTGATCCCCGGCTGGGACGTCGCCGGGGTCGTCCGGAGGCTCGGGCCGGACACCCCGGAGTTCGCGCCGGGCGACGAGGTCATGGCCTACGCCCGCAAGAACGTCGTGCACGCCGGGACGTTCGCGCAGTACGTCGCGGTTCCGGCCGTGCACTGCGCGCGGAGGCCCGCCGCGCTCGGCTGGGAACAGGCGGGCGGGCTGCCGCTCGCCGGGATGACCGCGCAGCGCGCGCTCGACCGGCTGGAGGTCGGCAAGGGCGACGTGCTGCTGGTGCACGCGGCGTCCGGGGGAGTGGGGAGCCTCGCGGTGCAGATCGGCGTCGACCGGGGCGCCCGCGTCATCGGCACCGCGTCCGAGGCGAACCACGACTACCTGCGCGAGCTCGGCGCCGAACCGGTCTCCTACGGGGACGGGCTGGTGGAGCGGATCCGCGACCTCGCGCCGGACGGCGTCACGGCGGTCGCCGACTTCGTGGGCGGGCAGCTCGACGTAACGCTCGCCGTCCTCGCCGAGGGCGGGCGGCACGTGTCCGTCGCCGACAGCGGCGTGGAGCAGCACGGCGGCCACTGGATCTGGGTGCGTCCGGACGGCGCCAAGCTCGCCGACCTCGCCGCCATGGCCGACCGCGGCGCGCTGCGCGTCGACGTCGCCGGGACGTTCTCCCTCGACGAGGTCGGCGCCGCGTTCGACGAGAGCCGCGGCGGCCACACGCGCGGGAAGCTCGTCATCACGCCGTGACCGGGACGGGCCGGGCCGCCAGCGGCGGCCCGGCCTCCCGCGTCAGCAGCCGGAATCGGCGATGACGTAGTAGTTCGCGGACGTCTCCTTCAGCGTGTGCGTCACGAACACGTTGTAGAGGCCCATGTTCTGGTTCGAGCCGTTCGCGTACGTGTAGCCGCCGCTGGTGTGCGCCCGTCCGGCCACGACCTGCGCGTAGTTCGTCGCGGTGAAGCACTGGGGCGTCCCGCCGCCCGGGTCACCGGGACCGCCCGGGTCGCCGGGATCGGTCCCGGTCGAGCCGTCGAGGCCCCAGAACTTCGCCGTGTACGACGTGGAGCAGATGGTGTCGAGGAAGTACGCGCCCGTGCTGCCGCACTGGTCGGCGCCCGACCCCGGGTCGACGGCGAGGCCGTGGCCCATCCCGGAGATGGAGTACACCTCGACGGCCGGTTTCCCGTTCGCGTCGTTGTAGACGCTCTGCGTCGTGCCGCCCGGCAGGCTCTGCGTGCTCGACGGCGTCTGCGAGATGCCCCAGACGTTCGTCCACTGGTCGCGCAGTTCCGTGGCGTTCACCGGATAGACCGTGTAGTCGGAGGTGCCCTGCCAGACGGCGACGCGCGGCCACGGGCCGGTGTATCCGGGATAGGAGTTCCGGACCTTGTCGCCCCACTGCGCGGGCGTCAGGTTCTGGTTGTTCATCTGGCAGCCGGAGGCGGCGACGAGGCTGGTCGCGCACTGCGCGGGGAGGCCCGAGTCGACCGCGCCGCCGGCGAACACGTCCGGGTAGGCGGCGAGCAGGTCCGCCGTCATCCCGCCGCCCGCGGACAGGCCGGTCACGAACACCCGGTGCGGGTCGGAGCCGTGCCGCTGCTCGGCGTTGGACACCATCTGGACGATCGACGCCGCCTCGGTGCCGCCGCGCGCGCCCTTCGCGGGATCGAACCACTGGAAGCACTTCTGGCTGTTGTTGGACGTGGTGGTCTGCGGGAACACCACGGCGAACTTCCACAGGTCGGCGTACTTGGGCCAGCCGGAATGGTTGTAGTAGTCGTCGGCGCTCTGCGTGCAGCCGTGCAGGGCCACCACGAGCGGGGCGCCGGACGGCAGCCCGGCCGGCACGTACTCGTACATCTGCAGGTTCCCGGGATTCGACCCGAAGCCGGTGACCTGCTGGTAGGTGCCGCTGTCGGCGTGAGCGGGTGCGGCGGTGGCGGCCAGCCCGGCCACGCCGGCCATGCCGGACGCGGCGGCGAGGAGCGTGAAGGCGGCGGACGACGCGAGCCGTCTCGTGAGGCGCCGCAGGGCGCGCGGGGATCGTCGATGCATGAAGGGCTCTCCCGGATCGGTGGAACGGGGTGGGGATCGGGAAGGAGGGGCGCCCATCCGGAAGTCAAACCGATCCGGGCCGGCCGGGAAATGTGCCAGGCGCCCATGCCTGCCCGTCCCGGTTATGGCTCCGTACCCCATGCGTCACGGGATGTGAGCGGGGAAGACCGTCCGTATGCGCCGACGGTCGTGGGGCTGGTACGTCCTGGCCGTCGCGGTCATGGCGGGCGTCACGGCGGACGTGCTCGCGGACGGCCCGCTCCGCCGCCTCGACTGGAGGGTCCACACCTTCTGCGACGCGAACGTCCGGGGCGGGTGGATGTCGGCGGTCCACGTGTTCACCCAGCTCGGGCAGCGGGGCGTCATCGCGGGGTTCGTCCTCGTCCCGCTGGCGGTCCTCGGGGCGGTCCGGACGCGGTCGCTGCGTCCCGTGCTGGTGCCGATCGCTGTGGTGCTCCTGCTGTCGCTGCTCCAGGAGGGCGCGAAGTCGGTGATCCCGCGGACGTACCCGTCCAGCGGCACCGACGTGCTGTGGCAGCACGGCGACGCGTACCCGTCGGGGCACACGCTGAACGGGTTCCTGCTCGTCTGGGTCGGGATCGAGCTGCTGGTCGTCGTGGTCCCGGTCCTCGACCGGTGGGTGACGGCGCGCGGCAGGCGCGACTTCGCGCTGGTCACCGGGTTCCTGACTGGGGCGGCGCTGACCGCCGCCGACGAGCACTGGCTGACCGACGTGCTGTTCAGCCTCGCGCTCGGGCCGGTGCTGCTGGCCGGGCTGGTGGCGGCGGAGCCGTTCACCCGCCCGCTGTGGCCGGGTGAGCCGGTCCGCGGCCGCTACCCGCGGATATAGCGGATCCCGCTGTGACGTCGGCGAGTCGCCGTCATGAGGCCGCTCACGACGGCGACTCGCCGCACGTCAACGGGTCACTCGGTGCGCAGGGCGGTGGCGGTGCGGGCCTTCGCGGCCCAGCCCGCCGGGAGGAGCGCGCCCAGGACCGCGATGGCGATGCCGCCGAGCGCGAGCGGGACCAGCAGCGGGACGCGGTAGACCGCGACCATGTGCGCGGTCAGCCCGGTGCCCGCCGCGTCCCCCATCAGCGGCATCACCAGGTGGTGCAGGGCGACGCCCACCGGCAGGCCCGCGAGCCCGCCGACCGCGCCCAGGCCCGCGACGGAGGCGAGCACCATCGCGACGGTCTGCCGCGGCGACATCCCGATCGCCTTGCAGACGCCGAGGTCGTGCACGCGCTCCCGGGTGTCCAGGACGACCGCGTTGAGCACGCCGAGCCCCGCGACGGTGACCAGCATCAGCGTGAGCAGCCCCGCCAGCGAGTCCAGCACGACGATCACGCTGCTGACGTCGTCGGCGGCCGCCGTCCCCTGCGCCCCGAGCGGCTTGAGCGCCCGGTTCAGCCCGCTGAGGTAGGACGCCGTCGAGACCCCCGGTTTCAGCCGGACGAGGTACTCGTCGGCCGCGTCCCGGCCCTCGACCCCGGCGAACGAGGAGGCGGCGGCGTGCACGCGCATCCCGTTGTTCTGCAGGTCGAACGCCTCGCCCACGATCCGCAGGCGCACCGCGGCGCCCCGGTCCAGCACGGTGATCGTGTCGCCGACGCGGTGGCCGGTCACGTCGAGGAAGTGCGTCGGCACCACGGCCTGGCCGGGGCCGGTGATCCAGTGCCCGGCGATGATCTCGTACGCCGCCGCCCGGAGATCGTCCTGGTAGAGCCGCAACTCGACCGCTCCGACGACGCCCGCCACGGTCGCCTGCGCCCCGCGCACTCCGTAGAACGACGCCGTGCCGGGCTGGGCGGAGATCGCGGCCCCCACCTTCGCACCGTCCAGCGAAGGCGGCCCCTCCCCGGGGCCCTGCGCCTGGGCGCACGCGATGCTGCTGTCGGTGATCGCCCGTCCGGGCAACGCGTTCCAGGCGATGAAGCGGCTGCTG
>NZ_JBEYYT010000324.1:0-11161 GCF_040645715.1 Spirillospora sp. NPDC046719
ACCGCCGCGCCGGCCGGGCGGATCGGCGGCACCGCGCCGTCCAGCCTGACCAGCGGCGTCCCGAGGTCCAGCCGCATGCCCGCCGACGCCGGCGGCGCCGGGGACGCCCCGTAGCCCTCCGCCCACAGCGCCGCGACGACCCGCCGCAGCTGCGCCATGCCGTCGCGCTTCGGGACGTTCACCGCCATCGCCAGGTGCTCGCGGGCGCCGAGCCGGTCGCCGACGAACCCCGTGAGGCTCCCCGGCCCGACCTGCACGAACGCCCGCACGTGCGCCGTCCCGTACAGCTCCTCGATCAGCTCGCTGAACCGCACCGGCTCCAGCAGGTGCCGCGCGACCAGGTCCCGGACCGCGTCCGCGCCGGACGGGAACGGCGCGGCCGTCGTCCCCGACCACAGCGGGAAGCGCGGCTCGCGGATCTCCAGCGCCTCGAACGACCGCTGCACCTGCTTCTCGTACGCCTCCGCCAGCGGCGTGTGGAACCCGGTGCGGAACGGCAGCTCCTGGCCGAGGACGCCCTCGGCCGCCAGCCGGCCCAGCACGTCCCGGACGTCCTCGGGCGGCCCGCAGACCACCGACTGGTGCGGGCAGTTGTCGTGGCTGACGTACAGGCCGGGCCGCCCGGCGATCGCCTCCTGCGCCCGGTCCGCGCCGCAGCCGAGCGCCCCGTACACCACGTCGGGGACGTCCAGCCCGTCGCGGTCGAGCGCCCGCACGAACGCGTCGACGGCGGCCGGGTCGTACATCCCCGCGACGATCATCGCGGTCCACTCGCCGAGGCTGTGCCCCGCCGCGACGTCCGGTTCGACGCCCAGCTCGGCGAGCGCGGCGGCGAGCAGCCGGCCCACCGCGATCACGTCCGCCGCGTGGCCGAGCAGGTCGGTGCGGCCCGTCGGCTCCGGCCTCGGCATCCCGAAGTGCTCGGCGACGTCGTCCACGCGCGGCTCGAACGCCGGCTCGAACCCCGGGAACAGGAACGCCAGCCGCCCGCCTTCGGCGAGCAGGGGCCGCGGGGCGAACCACACGTCGCTGCGTCCCCGCCACGGCGTCCCCCGCTGGACGACCGCCCGCGCCAGGTCCAGCCTGCGCGCGGTCGGCCCGACGATCGCCAGGCGGACCGGCAGGTCGGGCGGGCTCTCCCCCGCGCGCGCGAGCAGCTCCTCGTCGGGCACCGCCAGCAGCGACGCCAGCTCGTCGGTGGTGCGGGCGGCCAGCCTCAGCACGCCCTCCTCCGAGGACGGCGCGTCCAGCCGCCTGCGCCTGCGCGCCCGCCCCGCCGGAGGCTCCTCCAGGATCACGTGCGCGTTCGCGCCGCCGAACCCGAACGCGTTCACCACCGCGCGGCGCGGACCGCCCGCCGGCCGCTCCCACTCCGCCGCCTCCCGGACGACCCGCAGCCGCCCGCCGTCCAGCGCCGGATGCGGATCGTCCACGTGCAGCGTCGGCGGCAGCACCCCGTCGCGCACCGCGCACGCCGCCTTGATCAGCCCCGCCATCCCCGCCGCGGGCATCGCGTGCCCGATCATCGACTTCACCGTGCCGAGCCCGACCGGCGCGCCGTCGGTCCCGAGCACCCGGCGCATCGTCGCCAGCTCCGCCTCGTCACCCGCCGGCGTCGCCGTCCCGTGCGCCTCCACCAGGCCCAGCGCGCCCGGCGCCCGCGGGTCCAGGCCCGCGTCCCGCCAGGCCCGCTCCACCGCGAGCACCTGCCCGTCCACCAGCGGGCTCATGATCCCGGCCGCCCGGCCGTCGCTGGACGACCCCGTCCCGACCACCACCGCGTGGATCCGGTCGCCCGCCCGCACCGCGTCCCGCAGCCGCTTCAGCAGCACCACCCCGGTGCCCTCCGCCAGCAGCGTCCCGTCGGCGCCCCGGTCGAACGGCCGGATCGTCTCGCTGGGGCTCAGCGCCCGCAGCTGGCTGAACACGCTCCACACCGTCGCGTGATGCGCGTGGTGCACCGCGCCCGCCAGCATCGCGTCCGCCTCGCCGCTCCGCAGCGCCCGCACCGCGTGCTCCACCGCCAGCAGCGACGACGCGCACGCCGCGTCCACCGTGTACGCCGGGCCGCGCAGATCGAACCGGTTCGCGATCCGCGCCGCCGCGAAACTCGGCACCAGCCCCACCGACGCGTCCGGGCCGTCCGGCCCGACCCGCGCGCAGAACGCCCGCCGGATCTCCTCCAGCCGGTCCGCGCCGAGCTCCGGCAGCAGCTCCGCCAGCACCCCCGCCACCTGGTGCGACGTCCGCACCCGCTGGTCGAACCGCGCGACCCCGGGGGTGATGTAGCCGCCCCGGCCGATCACGACCCCGACCCGCGTCCGGTCCGGCAGCCGGTCGTCGCCGCCCGCGTCCGCGATCGCCTCCGCCGCCGCCCGCAACGCCATCAGCTGGTCCGGCTCCATCCCCGGCACCGACGCCGGCATGATCCCGAACCGCGCCGGATCGAACGTCGCGAGCTCGTCCACGAACCCGCCGCGGCGACAGTAGAACCGGTCGCACTCCGGCGCCCGCCCGTAGGCGTCCGGGTCGTAGTAGACCGCCGGGTCCCAGCGGCCGGGCGGCACCTCGGTGATCGCGTCGATGCCCGCCAGGACGTTGCGCCACAGCTCCGCCGCCGAACCGGCCCCGGGGAACACCGCCCCGGCGCCCACGATCGCGATCGGCTCCCCCGTCACCGGACCGTCCCGGTGAACACGACCTGCGTCTCGTCCCCGTGCGCGATCTCCCGCAGCAGCGCCGCCACGCCCGCGTCCGGATCGATCAGCCCGATCCCGCGCCGCCCGTACTCGCGGGCCAGCTCCGGCGACACCATGCCGCCGCCCGCCCACGGACCCCAGTCCGCCACCAGCACCCGGCCGCGCAGCCGCGTCCGCCACACGTGCGCGAGCGTGTCGCACGCCTCGTTCGCCGCCGCGTAGTCGGCCTGCCCCCGGTTGCCGTGCACGCCCGCGACGCTGCCGAACACGACGAAGAACCCGACGTCGGGCCGCACCGCCGCCGCGAGCGCCGACGCGCCGTCCACCTTCGTCCGGTACACCCGCTCGAACGACTGCGGCTCCTTGTCCCGGACGAGCCGGTCCTCCACGACGCCCGCGCCGTGGACCACCCCGTCCAGCCGGCCGTGCCGCAGGTACACCCGCTCCACCACGTCCCGGACCACCCGGGGTTCCCGCACGTCGCCCGCGTGGTAGCGGACCGACGCCGCGTGCTCCTTCAGCGCGTCCAGATTCGCGCGGATCTCCCGCTCCGCCAGGATGCGCCGCACCGTCGCCTCGATCTCCGCGGGCCGGCGCCCGCCCTGCGCGACCAGCGCCCGCCGCAGCCCCGCCTCGTCCGGGACGTCCGGGAACGACGCCGGACCCACCGGCTCCAGCGTCCGCCCCATCACCTCGATGTGGCAGCCGGCCGTCCGCGCCAGCTCCAGCGCGACCCGCGCGGTGACGCCCCGCGCGCCCCCGGTCAGCAGGACGACGCCGTCCGGCCCCAGCGGCACCCGCGCCTCGCCGCGCAGCTCCACCGGAACCACCCGCATCGTGTGCCGCAGGTCGCCCTCATGCCCGACGACCACCGGGCCCCGGGCGTCCAGCAGCTCGGCCAGGATCCGCAGCGCGATCGCCCGCGGCGTGTCCTTGGTGTCCACGTCCAGCGCCCTGACCAGCGTGTCCGGGTACTCCTGCGCGACCGTCGCGGCGAGCCCGCGCAGCCCCGCGCCCGGCCCCGGGTCCCCGATGCCGCCGCCGTCGAACGCGCGCCCGAACGTCCCGCCGGACCCGCTCGCCACGACCAGCCACCGCAGCCCGCCCACCAGCGCGTCGCGGATCCCCGCGTACGCGTCCGGCAGCATCGCCGTCGCGCCCGGCCGCAGCGCCGCCAGATGCACCAGGCCGTCGCACTTCCCGTCGACGTCCAGCGGCGTCCGCACCCGCGCCCCGTGCCGCTCCAGCAGGTCCGCCAGCTCCAGCGCGACGCCGCATCCGTCGTCCACCACCACGAACGTCCGCCCGTCGAACACCGTCCCGGTGTCCGACGGGACCGGCAGCGCCTCCAGGTCCGCCGTCCTCACCACCTGCCGGACGACGCGCCGGGCCCGCTCCCCCGACGGCCGGACCCGCCCCGCGAGCACCCTGCGCGCCCCCGTCGGCTCCCCGCCCCGCTGGACGGGCGTCCCGCCGCGTCCGAAGAGCCCCGTCTGCGCGTCCTCCCCGCCGAGCGCGGCGACCCCGTCCCCGCCGAGCCGCACGACCTCGACGGCCGCCTCACCGGCGGGCCGCCGATCCGCGTCGTCCGCGTCCGGCCGCACCTCACCGGCGGGCGCGTCGTCCGCCTCACCGCCAGAGCCCTGCGTCTCAGGCACCCGGGCAGACGGCACCGCCCCGTGGCTCCCCGAACCACCGGCCCGCTCACCGCCGCCCTCGGAGACGGGCGCCGCAGTGGGCGACTCACCTCGATCCGTGGACGCACCGGCAGCACCGCTCATCGCCTTGCCCGGACGGGCCTCCGTGCTCGGCGACTGCTCCGGGGTTCCTGCGGTCGAGGGCGTCTCGGCGTCGCGGGGCGCGGCGTCCTGCGGCTGGCCGGTCTGTGGCGGTGTCGCCGGGCGGGGGCGTTCGGTGCCGCCAGCGGTCTGGACGTTCGGCGCCTTCGGGGTGGTCTCCGGATCGCGGGGCCTCGCGGGACGCGGCGCCGGGGCCGCCGACCGTTCGGGGCCGCCGGGGCGGGGCGCCGACTGGGGCGGGACGGCGGGGCGCTGCTGGCCCTGCGCCGACGGCAGGCGGGTGCGGAGCCAGTCGACGATGTCGCCGATCGTGGTGAGGCGGGTGAGCTGCTCGATGACGGCGTCCGGGGCGGTGAGGCCGACGCGCTCGGTGACCTCGCCGATGATGACGGTGCGCTTGATGGAGTCGATGGACAGGTCCGCCTCGAGGTCGAGGTCGGCGCCCAGCATGGACTCGGGGTAGCCGGTACGGGCGCTGATCACCGACAGGACGGTGGCGTGGACGTCGCGGGGCGGTTCGGGCGCGGCGGAGTGCAGGGGCAGGGTCTCGCCGGGCAGGACGGGGCGGGGCGCCGGGATCGGCGCGGCGGGCACGCCGGGGCCGGCGGGCTCGGCGGGCTCGGCGCCGAGGTGGCGGAGGATGACCTCGCGCTGCGCGGCGATCAGTTCGCGGCCGGCGCGCAGGTATTCCAGGACGGCGGTGTCGGAGCCGGCCGGGCGGGCCGGCGCCGCGGCGGGGACGCGCTCGGCGGGCCGGAGCGCGCCCGCCGGGTAGCCGCCGTCGGCGGTGCGGACGAGGTGCCCGTTGACGCTCCAGCCGGGCGCGGCGGGGACGGACGCGGGGTCGAGGACGCGGGCGTCGCGGCCCGCGAACAGCGGCAGCGGGTCGACGGGGACGCCGGCGGCGGCGAGGTCGGCGAGGGCGTGCAGGAGCCGTTCGACGGAGCCGTCCTCGGCGGCGTCGCAGGCGACGGCCGTGTGCGGGCGGTCGCCGAGGATGCGGCGGGTGAGGCCGGTGAGGACGCGTCCCGGTCCGGCCTCGACGAAGGTGCGGGCGCCCGCCTCGTACATCGCCTCGATCTGCTCGACGAACCGGACGGGCGCGGCGACCTGCCCGGCGAGGGTCGCGGCGAGGTCGGCGGGGTCGCTGTCGTAGGGGGCGGCGGTGGTGTTGGACCAGACGGGGAACGCGGGCGAGCGCAGGTCGCGTCCGGCGAGGGCGGTGCGGAGCGTGCCGGACGCGGCGGCGACGAGGGGGCTGTGGAAGGCGCAGGCGACCGGCAGGCGCTCGGCGGCGAGGCCGCGTTCGGCCAGGACGGCGAGGGCGCGGGCGACTCCGGCGGTCGTGCCGGACACGACGACCTGGTCGGGCGCGTTGTGGTTGGCGACGACGATCTCGGAGACGCCGGAGACGGCCTCCCTGACCTGCCGGAGCGGCGCGGCGACGGCGGCCATGGCGCCGGGGTCGGTGCCGGCGGCGGCGAGGATGGCCTCGGCGCGGGCGGCGCTGAGCTCGATCATGTCGGTGTCGTCGAAGACGCCGGCGGCGCAGAGCGCGACGAGCTCGCCGTAGCTGTGCCCGGCGGCGAGGTCGGGGTGCACGCCGACGGCGGTGAGCAGGCGGTGGACGGCGAGGCCCGCGATGCCGAGGGCGGGCTGCGCGACCCGGGTGTCGGTGAGCGCCTCGCGCTGCCGGCGGGCCTCGTCGGGGCCGAACGCGGCGGGCGGGAACATCACGGGCGCGTAGCGTCCGCCGGCGAGGCGGAGCAGGCGCTGCAGGCGGGGGAAGGCGACGAAGAGGCCGGCGAGCATGCCGGGCCGCTGGCTGCCCTGCCCGGGGAACAGGAACGCGACCTGCCCGGGGTCGCCCGACCGGCGGACGTGCACGCCGGGCGCGGTGCGGAACTCGGCGGCGGCGGCGAGCTTGCCGCGCAGGTCGTCGAGGCCGGTGGCGACGACGGCGACCTGCACGCGCCCTTCGGCGGACGCGCAGGTCCGCGCGAGGTCGCGCAGCCGGGCGGACGGCGCGTCCAGCAGCCGCCGGAGCCGCGCGATCTCGGCGCGGGCGGCGGTGCGGTCGGCGCCGCGGATCAGGAACAGCTCGGCGGGCCATTCGGCGAGCCCGGACACCGGTTCGGGGCCGCCGTCGTAGCCGGCGAGGACGGCGTGGAAGTTGGCGCCGCCGAACCCGAAGCCGCTGACGCCGGCGTACCGGTCGCCGGGGCGGGCGGCCCAGGGCCGCGCGGTCGTCCCGAACGCGAACGGCCCGTCCGCCTTCCAGGCGGCGTTCGGGCTGGTCAGGTGCAGGGTGCCCGGGAGGACGCCGGTGTGCAGCGCGTACGCGGTCTTGACGAGCCCGGCGAGCCCGGCGGCGCACTTGGTGTGGCCGATCTGCGACTTCACGGAGCCGAGCGCGACGGACCCGGGCGCGGCGGCGGAGAACGCGGCGGTGAGGGTGGCGAGCTCGGTGCGGTCGCCGACCTCGGTGCCGGTGCCGTGCGCCTCGACGAGCCCGACGTCGGACGGGCGGACCCCGGCGCGCTCGTAGGCGCGGTCGAGGGCGAGCCGCTGGCCTTCGGCGCGGGGCGCGGTGAGGCCGAGGGAGCGGCCGTCGCTGGACCCGGCGACGGCCTTGACGACGGCGTAGACGCGGTCGCCGTCGCGTTCGGCGTCGGCGAGGCGCTTGAGCACGACGCAGGCGACGCCCTCGCCGAGCGCGATGCCGTCGGCGGCGGCGTCGAACGGGGCGCAGCGTCCGGACGGCGACAGCGCGCGGACGGCGGAGAACATCAGGTAGTCCTGGATGCCGTTGTGCACGTCGGCGCCGCCGCACAGCACCATGTCGCTGCCGCCGGTGGCGAGTTCCTTGCAGGCGGCGTCGAGGGCGGCGAGGGACGCGGCGCACGCGGCGTCGACGGTGTAGTTGGCGCCGCCGAGGTCGAGCCGGTTCGCGATGCGCCCGGCGATGACGTTGGTGAGGACGCCGGGGAAGGAGTCCTCGGTGGGTTCGGGGAGCTGCTCGTCCAGGCCGGGCGGGACCTCGCCGTAGTAGGACGGCAGGGCGGCACGGAGGCCGTAGGCGGTGGCGAGCTCGTTGCCGCCTTCGGCGCCGAAGAACACCGACGTGCGGGACCGGTCGAACGGGCGGTCGGCGTATCCGGCGTCCTTCAGCGCGCGCGCCGCGACCTCCAGGGCGAGGAGCTGGATCGGCTCGATGCTGCCGAGCGCGCTGGGCGGGATGCCGTAGGCGAGCGCGTCGAACGGGACGTCCGGCAGGAACCCGCCCCACTTCGACGGGGTCTTGCCGGGCTCGGACGGGTCGTAGTGGATCGCCGGGTCCCAGCGTTCGGCGGGCACCTCGGTGACCGAGTCGACGCCGCCGACGATGTTCGCCCAGTAGGCGTCGGCGTCGCGGGCGCCGGGGAAGACGCAGCCGACGCCGACGATCGCGATGTCGGCGGGGCGGGCGGCGGTGGACGCGGCGGCGCGGTCCCCGGCGATGCCGAGGTCGGCGGCGCGCGCGGCGAGCAGCGCGGTGGCGCCGTCCGTGACCTCTTCGTGCAGGGCGGCGGCGGTGGTCGTGGAGTCGCGCAGGGCCGCGACGTCCCCGATCATGTAGAGGCCCTCGGCGCGCTGCTCGTCGGGCCCGACGGGGGCGGACCGGCGCAGGCCCTTGCTGGCGATGCGCAGCCGGCCGAGGTTGAGGCGTTCGAGCTGCCGCCACATGTCCTGGCGGGACGTCCCGGCGGCCTCCAGCTCGCGGCGCGCCTCGGCGAACCGCTCGACGTAGGGGGTGCGGGCGCAGCGGGTCGCGTGCCCGGGCGAGGTCTCCAGCAGCGCCGTCCCCGCGCACTCGACGGCGGCCTTCTGGAACCCGGGCAGGATCGCCCCGGCCGCGACCGCCTCGGCGGTGAACAGGTAGGCGGTGCCCATCAGGACGCGGACGTCGGCGCCGCGCTCGGCGAGCGGCCCGGCGAGCGCGGCGACCATCGCGGCGGACCGCGCGTCGTGGATCCCGCCGGCGAACATCACCGACAGCTCGGCCGGGTCGCCGCCGAACGACATGAGCCGCTCGACCTGCGCCTCCCACAGCGGGAAGCTCGCGCGCGGCCCGACGTGCCCGCCGCACTCCTGCCCTTCGAAGACGAACTTGCGGGCGCCTTCGGCGAGGAACCGCTCCAGCAGCTCCGGCGAGGGGACGTGCAGGTACGCGCTGACGCCCGCGTCCTCCAGCGCCGCGGCCTGCGCGGGCCGCCCGCCGGAGACGATCGCGTACGGGGGCGCGGCCTCGCGGACCGCGGCGAGCTGCGCGTCGCGGACCTCCGGCGGCGCGAACCCGAGGACGCCGACGCCCCACGGCCGTCCGGCGAGCCGGTCGGCGGTCTCGCGCAGCAGCGTCCGCACCCGGTCGCCGTCCATCAGCGCCAGCGCCAGGAACGGCAGGCCGCCCTCCTGCGCGACGGCCGCGGCGAACGCCGAACGGTCGCTGACCTGCGTCATCGGCCCCTGGACGACCGGGTACTCGGGGCCGTCCGGGGTCTGCCGGGACGCCAGCGGCGCGGCCTGCACGGCGGCCCGCAGGTGCTCGGCGATCCCCTCGCGGACGGCCTGGACGACGCCGCCGGCGGTGCGGTGCCGGGCGGCGAGCGCGGCGGCGAGCGGCGCGTCCTGCCCGGCCGGCAGCAGCCGCGACCGCAGCCCGGTCGCGCCGAGCCGCGCGCTGGCCTCCGCCGGGGTGAGGCCGGCGAGCCCGATGTCCGGCAGGTCGGGGCGCGTGTAGACGCGGTGGCCGTGCACGACGCGGGTCTCCGAGCCGTCCATCGCGGTGAGCGCCGCGGCGACGTCGGCGGGCAGGTCCATCTCCCGGACGAGCGCGAGCTGCACGTCCAGGACGACGCCCGCCGCTCCCCCGGCGACGGCCGCGGCGGCGGTACGCGGGCCGATGCCGCCGGCGGCGAGCACCGGGACGTCCACGGCGCCGTCCGCGAGCAGCCGCTGCAGCAGCACGAACGTGGTGAGGTCGCCGACCCGGCCGCCGGCCTCGCGGCCCCGGGCAATGAGCGCGGTCCCGCGCGTCCCGGGGAACCCGCCGGCGACGGGCAGCACCGCGGCGGCCTCGGCGGCGTCCACGACCTCGACCAGCAGCCGGCGTCCGCGCGCGAACCCGGCGATGTCCAGCGAGTCGTCGGCGAGCAGCGCCGGGGCGTCGAACAGCACGGTGTCGACGGCGTCCGGCAGCTCCTGCGGGCGGACCCGGCAGCCCGCCGGGACCCGCACCCCGAACCGGCCCGCCCACCAGCGGTGGACGTCGGCGAGCGCGGCCAGCGCCGGCTCCCGGTCGGTGCCGAGGTCGAGCACGCCGTGCCCGCCGGCGCGCGCGACGGCCACCGCGACGTGCGGCGCGGGGCGGCCGAACGGCGTGACGCCGACGATCTCGGTCCCGGGCGCCCGGCGTTCCGGGGCGGCCGGGACGGCCCTCGCCTCGTCCCCGCCCGCCGCCGTGTCCCTGTCCGCGGCCATGCACTGCCCCCCGACGCGTCCCGCGCGGCCCGGCCCGGCGACCGCGCGGCTGGTGACCCTCGCTCTCGACAACGGTCGGCAACACTACGGTCAGTGAGCGGCCGAGCACGGGGGCGACACACCCGGGGACGCGCTGATGGCGGCACCGCAAAGGACTTTGGACGCTTCCTTGGCCTGCGGAAGACCCGCGGCCGACCCGACCGGGCGGTCATCCCGGGGACGGGGTGGGACCGGGCTAGCCGGTGACGGCGGGCGCGCGGCGCTGCCGGCGGATCCCGTGCCGGACGGTCCCCTCGTCCAGCCAGCGGTCCAGGTGCGCCCACGTGGTCGTCCGCGCGGACCGTCCGGTCAGCACGTCGAGGTGGCCGCCGGAGGCGACCTCGAACCGCACCTTCGGCGCGCCCGGCAGCAGCCGGATCAGCGGCAGGACGGACCGGACCGGCGCGACGCCGTCGCCGCGCCCCGCGATGGCCAGAACCGGCACGCCGACGCGGCGCAGCTCGACCCGGCGGCCGTCGATCTCCAGGACTCCCGCGGCCAGCGCGTTCTCCTGGAAAAGGGCGCGCTGAATACGCCGCGCGGCGCGCCCGGAGAATCCGGGAACGGCTTCGGTGAATTGATCGACGGCTTCGATCTGGGCGAGGAGATCGGCATTGTCGAGGTGCGTCAGCGTCCGATAAGGGCGGAGCAGCCCTTTGTCGATTCCGGTCGCCCGGCGGACCCGTTTCAACAGCGCGCCGGGGACGCCGCCGAACGGCGTGCCGAACACCTCCGCGGCGGCGGCGCGGGCGAGCCCGGGCCACGGCGGCGGCACGGACAGGTGCGGCACCGGCAGGCGCGACACGGACAGGTGCGGCACGGGCAGGTGCGGCACGGGCAGGTGCGGTGAGGGCAGGTGCGGTGAGGGCAGCCGCACGGGCAGCCGCGCCGCGCGGACGTCGACCGGCGCGGCGATCGCGGCGACGGACGCGATCGGCAGGTCCGGGTCGTCGGCGGCGGCGAGCAGCGACACCACCCCGCCCAGGCACCAGCCGACGAGCTGGACCGGCTGCCCGCCCGCGTCGCGGCTGACCGCGCGGATCGCGTCCGGCAGCAGGTCGCGGACCCATTCGCGCAGGCCGGCGTCGTGTCCGGCCCGGCCCG
>NZ_JBEYYT010000325.1:0-11120 GCF_040645715.1 Spirillospora sp. NPDC046719
AGCGCCGGCGCGGCGGGGCGGCGCGCCGGGTCCTTCGCCAGCGCCGCCTCGACCGCGCTCCGCAGCGTCCCGCTCAGCCCGCCCAGGTCGGGTTCCCCGCTGACGATCTGGTGGATGATCGCGGGGATCGAGTCGCCGCCGAAGCAGGGGCCGCCGCGCGCCGCGAACGCGACGGTCGCGCCCCACGCGAACACGTCGGACGCGGGGGTCGCGCCGCGCCCGTCGAGCTGCTCGGGCGCCATGAACGCGGGCGTGCCGACGATGCCGCCGGTCGCGGTGAGGCGCGTCCCGTCCACCGAGCGGGCGATGCCGAAGTCGATGACGCGCGGGCCGAACGTGGACAGCAGCACGTTCGCGGGCTTGAGGTCGCGGTGCACGACGCCCGCGTCGTGGATCGCGGTGAGCGCGGTCGCGATGCCGACGGCGACGGCCTCCAGGTCGGCGCCGCGCAGCGGGCCGTCCTTGGCGACGGCGGCGTCCAGGCTGGGGCCGTTGACGAACTCGGTGACCAGGTACGGCGGGTCGGCCGCCGGGTCGGCGTCGAGGACCGGCGCGGTGCAGAAGGGGCGGACGCGCTGCGCCGCCGCGACCTCCGCCTGGAACCGCGCCCGGTACTGCCGGTCGGCGGCGTACTCGCGGCGGATCACCTTGATGGCGACCTTGCGGCCGGTCCCGTCCAGCCCGACGTAGACCGTCCCCATCCCGCCCTCGCCGAGCCGGTCCGCCACCCGGTAGGGGCCGATGCGATCCGGCAGGTCGGCTGGCGGCACGGCGCGTTCTCCTCAGGACGGGACCACTTTCCCCAAGCCTGGCATATCCGGGCAGCGGGCGTGGCCTCCGCCGGATCACAGGTCGAGGGTGATCCGCCCTCCGGTGGCGCGCGAGACGCAGACCAGCATGGAGTCGTCGCCCTGGTCGGACGGCGCGCGGTCGTCCACGGCGCCGGCCAGCACGCCGGTCCGGCAGGTGCCGCAGAAGCCCTGCCGGCAGGAGTAGGCCACGTCCGGCAGCTCGTCCCTGATCACGTCGAGCGCGGACCGGTCGGCGGGCACCGCGAGGGTGCGGCCGCTGCGGCGCAGCTCCACCTCGAACGGCTTCCCGCCGACGATCGGCGGCGGCGCGAAGCGCTCGTAGTGCAGGGTCGCGTTCAGGCCGACGGCGGTGCGGACGGCGTCGATCATCGGGGCGGGGCCGCAGCAGTACACGGCGGTCCCGTCGGGGACGTCGCCGAGCAGGTCCGCGGCGGACGGCACGCCGTGCTCGTCGTCGGTGCGGACGGTCACGCGGCCGGCGGGCAGCTCGTCCAGGAACGGCAGGGACGCGCGGGTCCGTCCGGTGTAGACCAGGCGCCAGTCCGCGCCGAACCGGTCGGCGGCGATGGCCATCGGCAGGATCGGGGTGATGCCGATGCCGCCGGCGAGGAACACGTACCGGTCGTGCGCGAGGAACGGGAACGCGTTCCGCGGTCCCTGGACGGCGACCGGCGCGCCCTCCCTCAGCTCGTGCATCTCGACGGAGCCGCCGCCCCCGTCGGGCAGGCGGCGGACGGCGATCCGGTAGGCGCGCCGGTCGGCGGGGTCGCCGGACAGCGAGTACTGGCGGCGGCGCCCTGACGCGAGCAGCACGTCCAGGTGGGCGCCGGGCTGCCACGCGGGCAGGACGCGCCCGTCGGGGGCGGCGAGCCGCAGGCTGACGACGTCGTCGGCCTCGCGGCGCACCTCCCGCACGGTCAGGCGCAGCGTCCGGTCGACGGGCCGGACGGCCGGCGGGCCGGGGGCGCGCAGCGCGCGGAACCGCTGGATGCCGTTGAACGCGGCGTTCACCGCGACCCAGAACGGATCGCGGTCGCGGCGTCCCCGCAGGTCGGGCGGGATCATCGCAGGGCCGCCCGGGCCGCCGGGGACGCGGCCAGGTAGGCCAGCGCCTGGCTGGTGGACCCCTCGTTCAGCGGGCTGTAGGTGCGCCTGAGGTAGCGCCGCACGGACGCGCCGACCATCCGGCCGTCCGGGGTGAGGCCGGCCGGGCCGGTGCGCCGCAGGTGCCGCAGCCCGCCCTTGATCCGGCCCCGGACGATCGGGTCGCGGGCCATCAGGAAGCGGTGCCCGCGGTGCCACAGCGCCCCCAGCATGGTGATCGTCTCGCCCATCGCGCGGAGCCGGGCCGCGTACGAGCCGTCGAGGTGCATGAACAGGTCGTGCGCGACGTGCCGGTGCTCGACCTCCTCGGCGCCGTGCCAGCGCAGCAGGTCCAGCATCATCGGGTCCGCGCCCGCCTCGTCCAGCGCCTTCGCGTTGAGGATCCAGTCGCCGAGGACGCCGGTGAAGTGCTCGATCGCGGCGATCAGCGCGATCCGCTCGAACAGCCAGGCGCGCTTGCGGTCGCCCTCCAGGCCGCGGTCGCCGAGCAGGTCCTCGAAGACGAACTCGACCTGCCGGACGAACGGCCGCACGTCGAGGCCCTGCTCGACGAAGTGGTCGAGGACGGCGTCGTGGGAGGCGGCGTGCATGGCCTCCTGGCCGATGAAGCCGAGCACGTCCTCGCGGAGCCGGTCGTCGCGGATGTAGGGGACGGCCTCCTTGAAGACCTTGACGAACCACTCCTCGCCGGCCGGCAGCAGCATGTGCAGGACGTTGATGAGGTGGGTGGCCACCGGGTCGCGGGGGATCCAGTGCAGGGGGACGTCCGACCAGTCGAACCGGACGTCGCGCGCCTGCAGGACGATGTTCTCCGGCTCCGGGGGCCGTACGGGCGGACGCTGGACCGACATGGGCTTCCCTCCGGCGCGCCGACAGGCTATTGACGAGACGTCTAGTAAGTTACCTGCGGTCCCGGCGCCCAACAATGGCACGGTCCGGTGAGGATCGTCACCCCGCCGGGTCGCCGGCGAGCGCGAGGGCCGGGACGACCAGCAGCAACGAGCACGCGGCCGCCGCGAAGGCGCC
This sequence comes from Spirillospora sp. NPDC046719, assembly GCF_040645715.1. Taxonomy (NCBI): domain Bacteria; kingdom Bacillati; phylum Actinomycetota; class Actinomycetes; order Streptosporangiales; family Thermomonosporaceae; genus Spirillospora; species Spirillospora sp. NPDC046719. The sequence goes on from NZ_JBEYYT010000325.1 coordinate 2,943, forward strand.
CGCGGCGCCGGCGTGGTAGACCGGCAGCCACACCAGCGGCGCGACCGCCCCGCCGCCGAACCGGAACGCCGACACCGCCGACAGCGCCCCGCCCCGGTTCAGCGGCACCGCCCGCATCGTCAGGCTCTGGAGCGCGACGGTCATCATCGACGCGCCGGCGCCCGCCAGCGTCCACCACACGGCGAGCGCGCCCACGGAGCCGGACGCCCCGACCACCGCGACGAACACCCCGGTCACGACGGCCGCGACTCCTCCGCACAGCCGCGCCCCGGCGCGCTCGGCGACGCGTCCCCAGACCGCGCCGAGCGCCAGCCCCGCCACCCCGAACCCGAGCAGCGCGACGCCCGTGAGGTCCGCGCCGACGTGCAGCTTCTCCCGCGCGTACAGCGCCACGAGGAACGGCAGCGCGGACGCGCCGAGGTACGACACGAACGAGGCCGCCGACAGCAGGCCCATCCGCCGGCTCAGCAGCGGCCGCCAGGGCGGTGCCGCCGCGGCCGGGCGCGGGTCCCCCGGCGGCGGCGCGAACGCCAGCAGCACGGCGGCCCCCGCGACCACGACGAACCCGAGCCGCCACGACGACGCCGCGGCGAGGCCGCCGACCAGCGGCGCGAACGACTGCCCGGCCGCCTGGCAGCTGGAGTACGCCCCGACGGCCCGGCCGAGGCGGTCGCGCGGCACGATGTCGCCGAGCCCGGCGAGCAGCAGCGGCGAGGTGAACGCGTTGGCGGCGCCGAGCGCGGCCCGCGCCCCGAGGAACAGGCCCAGCGCCGGCGCGAGCGCGCACACCAGCGAGCCCGCCGCGTACACGAGGTAGGCGATCCGGACCGTCCGGCGGCGGCCCCACCGCTCCCCGAGCGTCCCGGACACCAGCTGGACCAGCGCGAACGGCACGAAGTAGGCGGTCAGCGATGCGGCCGCGGCGCCCGCCGAGGCGTGCACCGACCGGCCGATCTCCGGGAGCATCGGCGAGACGACGCCGCCGCCGAGCGGGCCGAGCAGCGCGCCGCCGTAGACGGCCCCGACCTTGATCCGCTGCAGTGCCACCGCTCCCCCGGCGCTCACCCTAGATCATTTCGCCCTGCTTCAGGGCTCCCGTCCCGAATCTTCGCGATGCGATGGACGCCGGGATCGCGGCGATCCGCCCTTGCGCCCCGGACGGTCCTGAACTGTAGTCTGGACACCTGTCCAGAAACAGCGGCCGGACGGCCGCGCGCGGAGGGGACTGTGAGCATGAGGTTCGAGGGAAGGGTCGCGGTCGTCACCGGCGCCGCCCAGGGCATCGGCGAGGCGTACGCGCGGGGGCTCGCTGCGGAGGGCGCGTCCGTCGTCGTCGCGGACGTCGACGAGCGCGGCCAGGCCGTCGCCGACGACATCAAGGGCCTGTTCGTGCGGACGGACGTGTCGGACCCGGCGTCCACCGAGGCCATGGCCGCCGCCGCCGTGGAGCGGTTCGGCGGCATCGACCACCTGGTGAACAACGCGGCCATCTTCGGCACGATGAAGCTGGACTTCCTGTTCACCGTCGACTGGGACTACTACAAGAAGTTCATGGCGGTGAACATGGACGGCGCGCTGCTCTGCGCGCGCGCCTGCTACCCGCACATGCAGGCGCGCGGCGGCGGGTCGATCGTGAACCAGTCGTCCACGGCCGCCTGGCAGTACTCCGGCTTCTACGGGCTGGCCAAGGTCGCGATCAACGGGCTGACGCAGCAGCTCGCGCACGAGTTCGGCAGCATGGGCATCCGGGTGAACGCGATCGCGCCGGGCCCGACCGACACCGAGGCGAACCGCAAGGTCGTCCCCGGCAACATGTCGCAGAAGATCGTCGACCAGAAGATGGCGCTCAAGCGGATGGGCACCCCCGAGGACATGGTCGGCGCGTGCCTGTTCCTGCTGTCGGACGACGCCGCGTGGATCACCGGGCAGATCCTGAACGTGGACGGCGGCGAGGTGTTCCGCGCCTAGCGGCGCGGTCGCGGCCCGGAAGCGGCGGGCGGTGCGGGCGCGGTCCGGAGAGACGGCGGGCCGCGCCCGCGGCTAGGCGATCCGCGGGGACGGGTCGGGCATCAGCATCGGCCCGGTCACCCGGAACCGCTCGACGCCCCGCCGGGTCAGGTTGATCCGCAGGTCGATCCAGCCGGCCAGCCCGGAGGCGCCGCAGTCGGGGGCGCCGCGCAGCGGGAAGTGCAGGTCGCCGACCGACAGCTTGGCGCCGTGCACGTGCACCGGCAGCAGGATCCGGGACCCGGCGGTGAGCGGCGCGATCGCGCAGCCGCCGATCTCCCGGCCGCGGTCCGCGCTGCGCACCGCCTCCGCCGCGACACGGGCGCGGGCCGCCGGATGGACGCCGCCGAGCAGCATCCGGCCCCGGTCGCCCTGCGGCGTGGCCCGGACGGACCGCGGCGCGCACCCGATGAGGCCCGGATGCCCGGACGCGCAGTACACCCCGTCGGCGCGCCCCACGCCGAGGACGTCCACCACGATCACGTCGCCGGGCTCCGCGCCGACGACCACGAGCGGGCCGCACAGCACGGCGTCCTCGCCCGGCTCGCGCGCCGCGCACTCCATCCGGACGGTCCCACCGGTGATCACCTCGGCGACCCCCGGGATGGCGGGATGCCAGCGGTCGTGCCCGGGGACCGGCCGCCCCCTCCCCTCCAGCGTGAAGGGGGCGGCCGGGGCGGGCGGAACGGGTGAGAGCGTCAAGGCGGGCGTCCTTCCAGAACGGTGACCGGGAACGGTCCCGATCCTGGCCGGGGCGCGTTTCAGCCGGATTTCACCGCCGCGAAGGACACGTCAAACCGCCTTCACCGGGAACCGGAAGACGGCGCCGCGGCCCGCTTCCGGAGCCGGGGGCCGGGCGCCGGGCGCCGGGCGCCGGGCGCCGGGCGCCGGGGTCAGCGGAGCCCGGTGGAGCGCCGCAGCGCGGTCTGGATCAGCCGGTCGACGAGCGACGGGTAGTCCAGCCCGGTCGCGGCCCACATCTGCGGGAACGCCGACGCCGGCGTGAACCCCGGCATCGTGTTGATCTCGTTGAGGATCCAGCGCCCGTCCGGGGTGTGGAAGAAGTCGACGCGGGCGAGGCCCTCGCAGTCCAGCGCCTCGAACGCCTGCGCCGCGATGGTCCGGACCTCGTCGATCGCCTCCGGGGGCAGGTCCGGCGGGATCGCCATCCGGGTGCCGCCGTCGAGGTACTTGGTCTCGAAGTCGTAGAAGTCGTGGTCGCCGGCCATCAGCACCTCGGCGGGCAGGCTCGCCTCCGGCGGGCCGTCGTCCACGCCCTGCAGCACGCCGCACTCGATCTCGCGGCCCTCGATCGCCGCCTCCACGATCACCTTCGGGTCGTGCTCGCGGGCCGTCTCGACGGCCGTCTCCAGGTCGGCCTCGTCGGTCACCCGGGTGATGCCCATGCTGGACCCGGCGCGGGCCGGCTTGACGAACACCGCCCGCCCGGCGGCGAGCCCGAGCTGCTCCTTGACCTCGTCGAGCTTGCGCTTGCGCTCGCGGCGCCACTCCCGGTCGCCGATCAGCACGTACGGGCCGACGGGCAGCCCGCGCGCCTGCCAGACGAGCTTCATGAAGCCCTTGTCCATGCCGACCGCGCTGGCCAGCACCCCGGCGCCGACGTACCGGACGCCCGCCAGGTCCAGCATGCCCTGGATGGTGCCGTCCTCGCCGTACGGGCCGTGCAGCAGCGGCAGCACGACGTCGACCTCGCCGAGCGTGGCGGGGACCCTGCCGGGCTCGACGACCATCAGCCCGCGGCTGTCGGGGTCGAACGGCAGCGCCAGGGCGCTGCCCGCGCCGGACACCTCGGGCAGGCGGCCGTCCTGGATCGCGAGCCGCTGGTCCTCGGGCGCGAGCACCCAGCGGCCGTCGCGGGCGATGCCGATCGGCAGCACCTCGTAGCGGTCCCGGTCGATCGCGGCCATCACGGCGCCCGCGGTGACGCAGGAGATCGCGTGCTCGGAGCTGCGCCCGCCGAACACCACGGCCACGCGAATCTTGGAAACCTGGGACATGATTCCCGACCCTACCGGTGATCAGTACGGCGCGGCCACGAACGATCCGGGCGTGCCCCGGCGGCCGGACGCGACTTCGCGTCGTCCACGGGTCACACTCCGTACCGTTCCGGCTTCGGTGAACGGGAGATCAGCGAGATCGCCGCCTCCGTGATGGGGGTGCCGTGGTACAGCACCGAGACGACCGCCTCGGTGATCGGCATCTCCACGTTGTGCTTGCGGGCCAGCTCCAGCACCGCCTCCGAGGACTTCACGCCCTCGGCGGTCTGCTTGGTGGCGGCGACGACCTGCTCCAGCGTCATCCCGCGGCCGAGGTTCTCGCCGAACGTCCGGTTCCGCGCCAGCGGCGACATGCAGGACGCGGCGAGGTCGCCCATCCCGGCGAGCCCCGCGAAGGTGTGCTCGTCGGCGCCGAGCGCGATCCCGAGCCGGGTGATCTCGGCGAGCCCGCGGGTCATCAGCACCGCCTGGGTGTTGGACCCGAACCCGAGCCCGACCGACATCCCGACGCACAGCGCGACGACGTTCTTGATCGCCCCGCCCAGCTCCACGCCGATCACGTCGGTGGAGGTGTAGACGCGGAAGTAGGGGGTCATGGTGGCGGCCTGCAGCCCCACCGCGGCCTGCTCGTCCACGCAGGCGGCGACCGCCGCGCTCGGCTCGCCGGTCGCGATCTCGCGCGCCACGTTCGGCCCGCTGAACACCGCGACGCGCTCCTCCGGGACGTCGGCGACCTCGCGGACGACCTCCGACATCCGCCGGGTGGTGCCGAGCTCGACGCCCTTCATCAGGCTGACCAGGACGGCTCCGGGCGGCAGCAGCGGCACCCAGCCGGAGAGGTTGTCGCGCAGGCTCTGCGCCGGGACGGCGAGCGCCACGAAGTCGGCGCCGTCCAGCGCCTCGGCGGGGTCGAGGGTCGCCCGGATCGCCGCGGGCAGCTCCACGCCCGGCAGGTAGTCGGCGTTCTCGTGCCGCTCGTTGATCGACTCGACGAGCTCGGGCCGGCGCCCCCACAGGGCGACCTCGCCGCCCGCGTCGTGCAGCAGCTTGGCGAACGTGGTCCCCCAGGACCCGGCGCCCATCACCGCGGTGCGGTAGGTCACGAGTCACCCGCCTTCGTCTTCTCGGTGGTGTCGGACGCGCCGTCCGCCGGCCCGGCCGGGTCGGGCACCCCGGCGGTCCCGGCGGCCGCCGCGTTCCCGGCCGCCGCGTCCTCGGCCTCCTTGGCGGCGCGGCGCCGCTCCTCCAGCACCCGGTGGTGGTCGTAGCGCTCGGCGGGCGGCCGCTCGCCGCGCAGCTCGCCGAGCAGCTCGGAGATCGCGTCCATGATCTCGTCGGTGGCCGCGCGCAGCGTCTCCTTGGAGAGCGGCAGCCCCTCGTACTTCGACAGGTCGATCGGCGGCCCCGCGATCACCTTCATCGTCTTGCGCGGGAACGGGTGGAACCCCTTCTTCAGGCTCCCGGCGAGCCCGCGCTGCTCGGCCTTCTTGTACGGCAGCAGCTCGTGCGCGCCCCACGTCGCGACCGGGACGACCTTCGCGCCCGTCTGCAGCGCCATCCGCGCCACGCCCGTCTGGCCGGTCATCGGCCACAGCTCGGGGTCGCGGGTGCAGCTGCCCTCCGGGTAGAACATCAGGCACTCGCCGTCCACCAGCGCCTTCTCGGCGTCCTTGAGGGCCAGCGCGGCGTCGGCGCGGTCGCGGTGCACCGGGATCTGGCCGGTGCCGCGCATCGCCGCTCCGACGATCGGCGTGCTGAACAGCGCGGCCTTGGCCAGGTAGACGGGGTAGCGCCCCGCCTCGTAGACGAAGTGCGCGAGGGCCAGCGGGTCGGACTCGGAGATGTGGTTGGCGGCGATGATCACGCCGCCGGTCCTGGGCACGTTGCCCCGGCCGCGCCAGTCCCGTCTCAGCAGCCCGAACAGCAGGGGCCGCAGGATGACGATCGTGAGCTTGCGCCAGCCAGGCGAGTACCCGTGGCTCATGACCCGTCCCTCCTCCATCCGTACCCGACGTGAACGCGGGGTGTCCACAAGTGTCGCGGTTGTCTGCGCATAGTGTCGAGTTGCCATGTCTACCCCAGCGCCCAGCGCGCCTCATCCCGAGTGGTCGCTCGTCGTGCCGGTCAAGGTGCTGGCCAGGGCCAAGACCCGCATGTCGGCGGCGGCGGGGCCGCACCGCGAGGCGCTCGCCCTGGCGGTCGCCGCCGACACCGTCGCGGCCGCGCTCCGCTGCGCCCGCGTCCGCGATGTGATAGTGGTCACCGACGATCCCGTCCCCGCCGGGGAGCTGGCCGCGCTCGGCGCCCGGATCGTCCCCGACGAGCCCGACGCCGGGCTGAACCCGGCCCTGATCTACGGCGCGGGGCGCGGCCGCGACCTCGCCCCGGACGCGGGCGTCGGCGCGCTGTCCGCCGATCTGCCCGCCCTGCGGCCGGACGAGCTCGCCGCGGTCCTCGACGCCGCGGCTCGGGCGCCGGAGGCGTTCGTCCCGGACGCGGCGGGCATCGGTACCACGCTCTATACGGCGCGTCCCGGGGTCCCCTTCTCTCCCGCGTTCGGCGGGGACTCCCGCACCGCGCACCGCGCGCGCGGCGCCCGCGAGCTGCTGCTGCCCGGGACCGACAGCGTCCGGCGCGACGTCGACACCCCCGACGACCTCCGCGCCGCTCTGGCCCTCGGCACCGGCCCGCGCACCGCGGCCGTCGCCGCGCTGCTCCCCGATTTCGCGCCGTCCGCCGGCTACGGCCGGGGATAGGGTTCCCGCATGCAGGGGACGGTGAAGGACTTCGACCCGGCCGCGCGGGCGGGAAGCGTGCTGCTGGACGACGGTACGGAGCTGCCGTTCGACGCGGACGCGTTCGCGGCGGGGGGCCTGCGGCTGCTGCGCTTCGGGCAGCGGGTGAACCTGGCGATGGAGGGCGACCGGGTCGCGGTGGTGACGCTGTCGACGTTCCCGTTGCCGGGTACCTGAACGGGCCGTGGAAACGGCAGCGCCCGGGACCGTTCGGTACGGTCCCGGGCGCTGCGCGGTGAGGCTACTTCTTGCCGGCCACCAGGTTCTTGAAGTCCGCCCCGGCCTTGAACTTCGGCACGGACGTCGCGGGAACCTCGATGGTCTTGCCCGTTGCGGGGTTGCGGGCCGTACGGGCAGGCCGGTCGGCCTTCTCGAACGAACCGAACCCGGTGATCGCCACCTTGTCGCCCTTGGCGACGGCGGATTGGATCGCCTCCAGGATCGCGTCGACGGCCTCGGCTGCGGCCTTCTTGCTGCCCAGCCGGTCAGAGATGGCGTCGACCAGCTCACGCTTGTTCATGGGTTACTCCTCTAGTTCCCCCCTTGCCCGAACGAAACTAAGGGACCCTCAGCATGGACACAATCACCTGCACGCAGAAGTTGCCGTGTCGCTGGCGTTTTTGTCGGCCTCGCCCCCGTCTCGCCGGGTGACCGGACCGGATCCGGCCACTGCGCACGCTAACGGACGTCGGGCGCCTCGTGGAAATCGGCCAGGAACGCCTCCAGCCTGCGGGCGGCCAGGTCGGAGTCCCTTTTCGCCAGATCCGTGATCGCCAGGAGGTGGCGGATGAGCCGCTGCCGGGTCTGCGGCGGCAGCGGCGCCACGGCCCGGTGCGCGTCGCGCAGCTGCCGGGCGAGCCGGGTCAGCGCCGGGTCGTCCCACTCCGGCCCGCTCCACGGCGTGGCGTTCACACAAGCCCCCCAACGCTCGGGCGTCTTCGTCCCCTGCGAAGAATTGTCCCGCGCGAGGCTACGCGACCCCCGCCCCGGGGTCCCCCGACCCCCGAAACCCCACCCCCAGGCCCGCGTGTCCAAAGCCAGACCCGGGTGTCCAAAGCCAGGCCCAGGAGTTCGAAGCCCGGGCCGAGGGCTCGAAGCCCAGCCGGAAGGTTCGAAGCCCAGCCCAGAGGCTCGAAGCCCAGCCCCGGTGGTCGAAGCCCAGCCCGGGGGTTCGAAGCCCAGCCCGGGGGTTCGAAGCCCACCCCGAAGGCTCGAAGCCCGGCCGGGAGGTTCGAAGCCCGGCCCCGGTGTTCCAAGCCCAGCCCGGGGGTTCGAAGCCCGGCTGGGAGGTTGGAAGCCCGGTCCGAGGGTTTGAAGCCCGGCCACGATCGCGGGCAGGCACGCGGAGCGAGCGCAGC
>NZ_JBEYYT010000326.1:0-11083 GCF_040645715.1 Spirillospora sp. NPDC046719
GCGGGGCCGCTCATGGTGGGGCGGACGGCGCGTCCATGGGGGGCCGGACCGCGGGGCCGCCCGGGGGTGGGGGGGGCCGCGCGGCTTCAGGCGGGTGTCACGCGTTCCGGCGGGGCATCAGCAGTAGTTCATGCTGTAGCTGTACCAGGCGCCGCAGTGCGTCTTGCAGTCGCCGCTCGTCGAGCAGGTGCGGCCGAAGCAGACACCGCCCATGATCTTGTACTCCATCCACGAGTCCGGCGGGCAGCCGGCGTCCGCGGTGGCCGTGGGGAGCAGGGCCTCGACGGCGCGGGTGACGCGCCGGGTCACGCTTCGGAGCATGGTTCCTCCTTGGGGTGGTGGGGGACTGATTCCGCGCACGGGCGACCGCCACCGGGTCAGGGGTCGGACACGGCGGGCTGAACCCGTGGGGCATGGGGGTGCGGTCGGCTTGCCGGGGGGCTAGGGGGCGACGAGTTCGGTCCGCAGGGCGGCGACGCCCACGCCCGCCGAGGTCACCATTCCGTTGCGGTCGTACCAGGCGTAGGTGGGGTAGTGCTTGGCTCCGTACCGACGCGACAGCTCGGCCTCCGCGCCTTCGGCGATCACGATGTCCATCGCGTCGCCGAGCATCGCGGCCAGCTCGCTGCCGGCGGCGCCGTCCCCGTGGACGATCGCCAGGGACGTCCCGCCGGAGGCCCGCAGCCGCTCGGCGTGCCCGGCGAAGACCGGCACGGCGTCGACGCAGGCCCGGCAGGTCAGCGAGAAGAACCCGACCAGGGTCTCCGTGCCGAGCAGCGTCCGCTCCGTGACGGCGGTGCCGTCGACGGCGCGGGCCGAGAAGTCGGGGATCCGGTCGATCATCCGGACGTCGGTGAAGGTCCCGGCGGCGGGGAGTCCGCCGGCGGCCTCCAGGGCCCGCCACCGGCGCAGGACGACCAGGAGGATCGAGAGGTTCACCGCGCCGACGACGCCGGCGAGGACGAGCGCACCTACAGCGAAGATCACGACATGCGTCCTCTCCCAGAACCATCGGGAACGGGTGGGCCGCGGCCACGCACACATGATCACCGACCGGTGATCACGGAGCAATTGGCGGATCTTGTCAGGAATCAGGCGGGGATTCGGCGAGGAGTTCCGCGACGGCCTGCAGGGCGAGGACGTACGACATCATCCCGAAGCCGGCGATGGTACCGGTGGCGACGGCCGCGACGACGGAGGTGTGGCGGAACTCCTCGCGGGCCGCCGGGTTGCTGATGTGCACCTCGATGAGCGGCGCCGTGCGCTGCGCCAGGGCGTCGCGCAGCCCGTAGGAGTAGTGGGTGAACGCGGCCGGGTTGAGCACGACCGGGAGGCGCTCGTCGGCGGCCTCGTGCACCCAGCGGATCAGCTCGGCCTCGTCATCGGTCTGCCGGACGTCCACGCTCAGGTCGAGGCGGCGGCCGGTGTCGCGGCACAGCGCGGCGAGGTCGGCGAACGTCGTCGAGCCGTACACGTCGGGCTCGCGGCTGCCGAGCCGCCCGAGGTTCGGCCCGTTCAACACCAGCACCCGCGTCATCGTGAGACCTCCCGGTAAGCGGCGGCGAGGAGGTCCTCGTCGGGGCCCTCCAGGCGGCCGGGCTCGGCGAGGCCGTCCAGGACGACGAACCGGAGGGTGGCGCCGCGCGACTTCTTGTCGATGGTCATGGTGGCGCGAAGCCCGTCCCAGTCGGCGGCGTAGGAGACGGGCAGGCCGACGGAGGAGAGCACGTCGCGGTGCCGCCGGACGACGTCGGCGGGCAGCCGGCCGGCGAGGCGGGCGAGCTCGGCGGCGTACACCATGCCGATGGCGACGGCGTGGCCGTGCCTGAACTTGTAGTCCTCGGCCTTCTCGATGGCGTGCGCGAGCGTGTGCCCGTAGTTGAGGATCTCGCGCAGGCCGCTCTCCTTGAGGTCGGCGGAGACGACGTCCGCCTTGACCCGGATCGCGCGCTCGACCAGCTCGCGGGTGTGCGGGCCGGTGGGGGACGCGGCGCCCTCCGGGTCGGCCTCGACGAGGTCGAGGATCACCGGGTCGGCGATGAACCCGGCCTTGATGATCTCGGCGAGGCCGCTGATGTAGTCCTCGTGCGGCATCGTGACGAGGGTGGCGAGGTCGCACAGGACGCCCGCGGGCGGGTGGAAGGCGCCGACGAGGTTCTTGCCCTCGGGGACGTTGATGCCGGTCTTGCCGCCGACCGCCGCGTCCACCATGCCGAGCAGCGTCGTCGGGACGAGGACGGACCGGACCCCGCGCAGCCACGACGCCGCCGCGAACCCGGCGAGGTCGGTGGTGGCGCCGCCGCCGACGCCGACGACGGCGTCCGTGCGGGTCATCCCGGCCCGCGCGAACGCCGACCAGAGCCCGGCGAGGACGCCGACCTCCTTGGCGGCCTCGCCGTCCGGGACGGGCAGCGCGCGCACCGCGTACCCGGCCTCCTCCAGGGCGCCGCAGACCGGGCGCGCGATCTCGGGGAGCCCCTCGGCGTGCACCACGGCGACGGTGCGGGCGCGGTCGCCGACCATCGCGGGCAGCTCGGCGAGGACGCCGGTGCCGATCACGACGTCGTAGGGGTCGGCGCCGGCGACGCGGACCCGCGCCGACGTCATGCCGCCTCCAGCGCCTTGACGATCTCCTCGACGATGTCGGCGGGGTCGCGCCCGTCGGTGTCGACGTGCACGGTGCCGAGCCGCTCGTAGACGGGGAGCCGCTCCTCCAGCAGCTTGCGCATCTGGCTGCGCGGGTTCAGCACGAGCAGCGGGCGCGCGGACGCGAGCCCGACCCGCTTGATCGCCTCCGACAGCCCGACCCGCAGGTAGACGACGGTATGCCCGGCGAGCAGCTCCTGGGTCTCGGCGGCGAGGACGGCGCCGCCGCCGAGCGCGACGACGCCCTCGTGCTCGGCGAGGGCCGCCGCGACGGCGGCGCGCTCCAGCTCGCGGAACCGGTCCTCGCCGTCGTCGATGAAGATCTCGCCGATCGGCTTGCCGGCGGCCGCCTCGGCGTCGGCGTCGGTGTCGCGCAGCGAGACGCCGAGCCGCTCGGCGAGGGCGGTGCCGACGGTGGTCTTGCCCGATCCCGGCGGCCCGATCAGGACGGCCTTCGGTCGCGTCATAGTCCGCGGGTCCACTTCACTTGATGGTGAGCGAGGACAGGTATCCCCGCAGGTTGCGGGCGGTCTCCTCGGCCGAGTCGCCGCCGAACTTCTCCAGCGCCGCGTCCGCGAGCACCAGCGCGACCATCGCCTCGGCGACGACGCCCGCGGCGGGCACCGCGGTGACGTCGCTGCGCTGGTTGATGGCCTTGGCGGGCTCGCCGGTCCGCACGTCGATGGTGTCGAGCCGGCGCGGGACGGTGGAGATCGGCTTCATCGCGGCGCGCACCCGCAGCACCTCGCCGGTGGTCATGCCGCCCTCAACGCCGCCGGCCCGGTTGGTGCGGCGGCGGATCCCGCCGGGGGTGTTGTCGATCTCGTCGTGCGCGCGGGAGCCGGGGCGGCGCGCGGTGGTGAACCCGTCGCCGAGCTCGACGCCCTTGATCGCCTGGATGCCCATGAGGATGCCGGCGAGCCGCGAGTCGAGGCGCCGGTCCCAGTGGACGTGGCTGCCGAGGCCGGGCGGGAGGCCGTAGGCGAGCACCTCCACGACGCCGCCGAGGGTGTCGCCGGCCCGCTTGGTCTCGTCGATGTGCGCGACCATCGCGGCGGACGTCCCGGCGTCGAAGCAGCGCACCGGGCTCTCGTCGACGGCGGCGAGGTCGTCGGGGCCGGGCAGCACCCCGTCGGGCGCCTGGACCTCGCCGAGCGCGATCACGTGGCTGAGCACGTCCACGCCGAGGGCCTGCTTGAGGAACGCCTTGGCGACGGTGCCGAGCGCGACGCGCGCCGCGGTCTCCCGGGCGCTCGCCCGCTCCAGGACGGGGCGGGCGTCGTCGAAGCCGTACTTCTGGATGCCGACCAGGTCGGCGTGGCCGGGGCGCGGCTGCGACAGCGGCGCGTTCCGGGCCTGCGCGGCGAGGACGTCGGCGTCGACGGGGTCGGCCGACATGACCGTCTCCCACTTGGGCCACTCGGTGTTGCCGACCTGGATCGCGACGGGTCCGCCGAGGGTGACCCCGTGCCGGACGCCGCCGAGGATCGTCACCTGGTCCTGCTCGAACTTCATCCGGGCGCCCCGCCCGTGCCCGAGCCGCCGGCGGCGCAGTTCCTCGGCGATGTCCCCCGAGGTCACGCGCACGCCGGCCGGCAGCCCCTCCACGATCGCGGTCAGGGCCGGGCCATGGGACTCCCCCGCGGTCAACCAGCGCAGCATGCCGACGATCCTATTGACTCCGCGCACCCGCGCGTGACCGCGTCCACCATCTGAGAGGGTCCGCCATCCGAGAGGCGGGCCGGTGGCGGGCGGGGCGGCGGCGACCGTCAGGTGGACGCGGCGGGCCGGCGGGCCGGCGGCGGGGCGCCGTCCTTCCACGACTCGTGGCGGACGAGGTCGCCGAACGGCTTGCGCAGGCCGCGCAGCCGCGCGCGGTCGGCGGGGGCCAGCGCGTCCGGGTGGGCGCGGCCGACGGTGATGACGCCGACGACGGCGATCTCGGGGGGCATGCCGAGGTAGGCGGCGAGCTCCTCCTTGGCGCGGACGGTCGCGAAGCCGGTGGCGAGCCCCTCGTTGATCGCGGTCAGCTGGATGAGCGTCAGGAGGGCTCCGGCGTCCACCCACCAGTAGGGGGCGGGCCACTCCATCTCCTCGCCGTCGACGAGCTTGTCGGGCTTGGTGTAGCGGGCGTGGTAGTCGTCCTCGCAGATGCCGAGCACCATCAGGACGGGCGCGACCGACAGCCACGGCGGGGCGCCGCGGTCGGTGTAGTAGGACTCCTCGGCCAGCTCGGCGATGCGCGCGCGGGTGGCGGGGTCGGTGACGACGAGGAGGCGGTGGCCCTGGCTGAACCCCGCGCTCGGCGCCCTGCGGACGACGGCGGCGATCCGGTCGACCGTCTCGGGGGGCACCGGGTCGGGGAGGTAGTGGCGCACCATCCGGCGGTTGGCGAGCACGTCGTCGAAGTCCACCTGGTTCCTTCCGGGGTGTTCCTTATGGGGCTGATCAGATGCCCTGGCCGAGGCCGCCGTCGACGACGAGGGTGGTCCCGGTGATGAAACCGGCCTGCTCGCCCGCGAGGAACGCGGCGACGGCGCCGAAGTCGGACGGGCGGCCGAGGCGGCCGAGGGGGATGGACGCGGCGACCTCGTCGAGGTCGGGCATCGCCGCGACGGCGGGCGTCCGGTGGTAGCCGGGCGCGAGGACGTTGACGGTGATGCCGGCCGGGCCGAGCTCGCGGACGAGCGTGCGGGCGAATCCGGCGAGCGCGGGCCGGACGGTGCTGGACAGGCCGTAGCGGGGCGTCGGCTGCCGCATCGTCTCCGAGGCGATCATCAGGACGCGGCCGTGGCCCGCCTCCCGCATGTGCGGCAGCGCGGCCTGCACGAGCGCGATGTGGCTGAGCACGCACAGCTCGACGGCCGCGCGGAAGTCGTCCAGGCCCCGGCCGAGCACCGGGCCGCCGGGCGGCCCGCCCGCGTTGGTGACCAGCACGTGCGGGCCGCCGAGGCCGTCGGCGGTGGCGTCCACCCAGGCGGCGGACGCGGCGTGGTCGAGGACGTCGAGCGGGGTGGGGACGACGCGTCCCGGCCCGGCCTTGTCGATCTCGGCGGCGGCGCGGTCGAGGCGGGCGGGGTCGCGGCCGCAGATCGCGACGTCGGCGCCGGCGGCGGCCAGCTCGCGGGCGGTGGCGAGGCCGAGCCCGCTGGTGGCGGCGGCGACCATGGCGACGCGTCCGGTGAGGCCGAGGTCCATCAGACGGCTCCCTCCTGTCGCTCCTGCTGCGACGGCTCCCCGTCCCGCGGGCGCGCCGGGACGGGCGGGCGCGCCGGGGCGGGGACGAGCGGGTACCGGTAGCGGGCCAGCAGCGGCAGGGCGAGCGCGGTGGCGACCAGCCGGGCCGGGGCAGGCTGGGTGCGGGTCCACGCGTCGTCCTCGCGGATGCGGACGGGGCCGCGCCGCAGCCGGTCCGGGTTGCCGGTGACGGTGTGGTTGACGCCGAGGTCCGCGCGGCCGTCCGCGCCGACGGGCGGGTCTCCGTCCAGCCCGGCGTGCGCCATGACGCGGGCGAGGGACCCGCGCGGGTCGGCGGTGAAGTCCTCGTACCGCAGCCGCAGGGAGCGGCGCGGGAACGCGCGGGCGATCCGCTCGGAGGCGAGGTTGAAGCCCGTCCAGTACGCGGTGCTGCGGGCGGCGCCCATCGCGGGGATGTACTCCTTGGCGCGCCGCCACGACTCGGCGGTGGCGCGCGGGTCCCGGACGACGTGCAGGACGCGGGCGTCCACGCCCGGCGCGCCGCACAGCGCGGCGGCCTCGGCGGGGAACTTGCCGGTGTCGACGATCAGCCGGGCCCCCGACTCCTCGGCGATCGCGGTGTAGAGCGCGGCGAGGGCGGCGACGGCGGGATGCCCGGCCCGGACGCCGCGCGCCTCGGCGAGGCGGCGGCCGGTGTGCCGGGTGCGCAGCGCGGCCTGCTGGAGGCGGACCGCGCGTTCGGCGTGCCACGCCGGGTCGTCCCCGGCGACGCGGGCGACGACGGCCTTCCACAGCGGACAGGACGCGACGTCGACGCCGCAGCCGCACAGCGTGTTGGTGCCGCGGCCGAGGACCCCGTTCGTCCACAGGTAGCGGAGCTCGCCGACGTGGACGACACCGTCGCACTCCCCCAGCAGGTTGCCGAGCAGCGTCGTCCCGCTGCGGCACCAGCCGGTCACGTAGAGGACGCGCACCATCAGCGGCGTCCCGCCCCGACCACCTTCCGCACCGCCGTCACCAGGTGGTCGCGGTCGCGTTCGGTGAGGTTGGCCGACAGCGGGATGTCGACGGTCTCGTCCAGGCGCGCGGCGGTGACGGGGAACTCGGCGCGGGCGCGCGCGGGGTCGGGGAACAGGAACCGCCAGTTCCAGAAGGCGCGGACGTTGGTGTCGCCGGGGTCGCCGAGCGCGCGGGCGTCGATGCCCTCGGCGCGCAGCGCGGCGGCGGTCCAGGCGGTGTCCTCGGCCTTCGCGCCGGGCAGCCGGAACAGCAGCGCCTCGCCGAGGTAGGCGTGGTCGGCGACGGGGCGGCGCAGCGCGATCCCGGGAACGTCCGCGAGCCGCCCGGCGACGTCGTCGTAGTTGCGGTGGTGTGCGGCGAGCCGTTCGGGCAGCCGCCGCAGCAGCGCGGACGCCAGCGCGGCGCGGATCTCGTCCATCCGCAGCCCGTAGATGGGGTAGGCGAGGTCGTCGACCGCCGGGGGCGGGCCGTCGAAGTGCCGGGCCATCCGCCCCTCGTAGGCGCCGGAGTAGACGATCGCGCGGGCGTGCACGGCGGGGTCGCGGGTGAGCAGGAACCCGCCCTCGCCGGTGTTCAGCGACTTGTCGGACTGGGTGCTGAACGCCCCGGCGTCGCCGAACGTGCCGAGCGCGCGGCCGTTGAGCCGGGCGCCGAGGGCGGGCACCGCGTCCTCGACGACGGGGACGCCGTGCTCGCGGGCGACGGCGCAGACCGCGTCCATGTCGGAGGCGAACCCGCGCATGTGCACCACGACGATCGCGCGGACCTCGGGGGTGAGGCGGCGGCGCAGGTCCGCGACGTCCAGGTGCAGGTCGTCGTCGCACTCGACGAGCAGCGGGCGGTGCCCGGCCAGCAGGATCGCGCTCGGCGTCGCTGCGAACGTGAACGCGGGGCAGGCGACGAGGGAGCCGGGCGGCAGGTCCAGCGCGAGCAGCGCGAGGGTGATCGCGGCGGTACCGCTGGCGCACGTCAGCGCGTGCGGGGCGGCGAAGAACGCGCACAGCTCCCGCTCCAGCCGCCCGGTCCGCGTCTCGGCGTGGGGGCGGTGGTCGTAGCGGAAGTAGAGGCGGGCGCGGACGGCGTCGAGCGCCGCCTCCAGGTCCTCCTCCTCGATGAAGACGTCGCCCTTGTCGTAGGTGGGCCAGGGGTCGGTGCGCACGGGTTCCGCGCCGTCGATCGCGAGCGGTCCCGGCTGAACGTCCACGGTCATGGCGTCTCCTCTGGGGGGAACAGGAGGCTGGCGGAGGGTGCGGGCGGCGCCAGCGCGAGCACCGGCGGGACCTCGGCGGGGCGGGCGCGGCGCAGCAGCGCGTACCCGATGCCGGACAGGCCGGCGAGCAGCCCGGGGGCGGGCTCCGGCAGGGCGGTGCGCCAGGCGCCCCGGCGCGGGCGGGGCGCGGTCCCGTCCAGCGCGGCCAGCGCCTCGCCGACGGCGGCCGTGCCGTGGCAGAGCGAGTCGTCCGGCGGGGCGGCGTCCCGCAGGACGGCCGCCGCGACTCCGAGAGATCGTTCCAGCGGCTCCGCGGCCGACGGGTACCGGGCGGCGAGCTCCAGCCGCGCGAGCACGACGCCCGCGGCGCCTTGGCACCAGCCGGGGTCGCGGCCCGGTGCGCGCTCGCCGGCGGCGAGGCTCCGCGCGCGGGACGCGAACCGGGGGTCGGGGCACAGCTCGTCCAGCCTGGCCAGCGCGACGGCCGCGCCGGACGCGCCGTACCCGAACCCGGGTTCGGTGAGGTCGCGGGCGAGGAGCCGCTCGCCGGCGGCCCGCGCGACGCCCGCGAGTTGCTCGCCGGGCAGGACGGCGTGCAGGGCGAGGGCGCTGAGGACCGCGCCCGCCTCCCCTTCGAGGACGTCGCCGGACGGGAGGGCGGGCGGCGGCGACCCGGACGGCGGCGGGAGCAGGGCGTCGCGGGCCGCCTCGGCGAGGTCGCGGCGGCCGTGCACGGCGGCGGCGTGCGCCAGGTGGTAGACGGGGCCGAGCGGCGGGACCGTTCCCCGGACCGCGGATGCGGCGGCGAGGCGCGCGGCGACCTCGTCGGCGACGCGCTCCGCGAGGCTTTCGACCCACGGTTCGCCGGTCGCGGCCGACAGGTGGGTCAGGAACAGCCCGATGCCGGGGAGCCCGCCGTACAGGCCGAGCCCGGCGGGCGCGACGCGGCGGGTCCGGGCGTCGACCACCTCGACGCCGAGCCACCCGATCCGGTCGCCGGAGCGGACGGCCGCCGCGTCCAGCCGCCGGGCGATGCCGAGCGCGTCGCGCAGCGGGTCCCCGGACGGACGCGGCCCGCGCACGGACGCGGCGCCGGACGCGGGGTCCGGTGCGGAGCCGGACGCGGGGTCCGGTGCGGAGCCGGGGGCGGGTGGCAGCGCGGCGAGGCTCGCGTCGATGATCCCGATCTGGACGGCGAGGTCGTCCTCGTCCAGCGCGGCGAGCCGGGCGGCGGTCTCCTCGAGCGGCGGGACGGGCAGCACGCCCGCGAGGCGCGTCCCGTCCTCCAGCCACACGTCCCGGTGGCCGGGGCGGACCTCGAAGACGGGTACCTCCCCGCGCCACAGCGCCGCCTTCTCCGCGGCGACGAAAGCGTCCCGGTGCGGGACGCCGGGCCAGCCGGCGTCGAGGCGGGCGAGGCCGCGCTCCCGCACGGCGGCGTCGCGGACCTCGTCCGGCCGCCAGCTCTCCAGCAGCAGCCGGACGTACAGGAACGTCGAGAGCTGGATCAGCCGGACGGGCACGTCGGCGCACCCGTCCAGCGGCCCGCCGGGCGCGAGGAGCCCGGTCCCGGCGGAGGCGAGGCGGCGGTAGGCGGCGGTGTAGCCGGCGACGAGCGCGTCGCGGTGCGGGCGCGGGTCGACCGTGCCGCCGCCGGGCAGCCGGAGCCGCCCGGCCGGCGGCGGGACGGTCCGGTAGCCGAGGCGGACCCGCATCCGGTCGGTGCCGGGGTCGTCGGCGAGCGGCGTCGGGATGAGGGAGCGGCGGTCGGGGACGGTGCCGAGCGGGCTGATGTCGACGCCGAAGGGCCGCTCGGTGTCCACGTCCGGCATGACGAGCGGGCCGGGCAGCAGCCCGGTGCGCAGCACGGACGCGTCCAGCCGCGCGGCGGCGGGGTCGCCGAGCCGGGCCCGGCGCGCGACCGGCTGGGTCCCGGACGTGTGGAACAGCGCCTCCAGGTCGATGACGACGGGGGCCGCGCCCGCCGCGATGACGTTGTCGGCGTGCAGGTCGTAGCCGTGCACCGCGTGGGTCAGCGCGAGCAGCGCGCCCATCCGCCAGAAGAACGCCGGGAGGTCGCCGGGCGCGCAGGGCGCGGGCTCGATGAACTCGCTCCAGCCGCGGTCGCCGCGGTCCAGCAGGCGGGGGCGGCGCAGGGGGTGCGGGACCCCGGCGTCGTTGAACCAGCCGAGGAGCCGGTCGAAGCACAGGTCGACGGCGAGGGAGCGGGGCTTGTGGACGACGGCGGCGCGCTCGAACCGGACGATCGCGACGGTGCGCCCGCCGCGGTGCGTCTCCGCCTGGCCGAACTCGACGCCGGTGAGGGCGCCGAGGCCGCCGGCGCCGCCGAACGCGGCGGCGAGCGCGGGCAGGTCGGCGGCCAGTTCGCGGGCGAACGCCAGCCGCGCCGACACCCAGTCGTCCAGGATCTCGACGACCTGCCGGGCGAGGACGGGGTACGCCGCCCAGATCCGCAGCGCCCGCCCCGGGTCGGCGAGGCCGCGCACGAAGGCCGCGTACCGGTCGCGGGGCGTGGCGCCGTCCAGGCCGCGGGCGGACGCCGCCGCCAGCTCCTCGGTGAGGGCGGGCTGGACGGCCATGGTGAGCCAGCCGAGCGGCGGCGCGCCGGCGAGCAGGTCCGGCAGGCCGCGCGGGAGGTCCGGGCCGAGGTCGGACAGCAGGCATTCGCGCAGCGTGCGCCGCGCGTCGTCGATGAGCGGGCGGGCCGCCTCCAGCAGCCCGAGGTCCTCGGCGGACCGGGCGCGGGGCGGGCTCTCCCACGCGGTGCGGAACCGGCGGTGCCACTCGGGCTCGGTGTCGCGCGGCTCGCCGGGGCGGGCGGCGCGCCGCCAGGGGACGCCCGCGAGCGCCGGGGCCGCGGCGCTCATCGGCCGTCGCCCGGGGTCCCGGACGGCGGCTTCCCTCCGCCGGCCGGGACGTGCGCGGGCTCCGCCGCGGCGGCGGCCTCGGCCGGGGGCGCGGCGGGCGCGGCGGGGCGCAGGGGGCAGC
>NZ_JBEYYT010000327.1:0-8609 GCF_040645715.1 Spirillospora sp. NPDC046719
GACGTCGAGCCGCACCTCGCCTGCCCCAACCCGTGAGCGGCGCGTCGCCGGGGGCCGCGCCGGCGCCGTAGGCCGCGGAGAGCCGGTCGAGGAACGCCCGCCGCGACAGCGTGTACTCCTGCGGGCCGGCGGCCTCCAGGGCGTGCGCGGCGACGGTGCTGCCGACCTGCGCGGCGCGTTCCAGCGGCAGGCCCCAGGCCGTCGCCGACAGGAAGCCGGAGCGGAACGCGTCGCCGACGCCGGTCGGGTCCACGACGTTCTCGACGGGGACGCAGGGCACGTGCAGGCCCTCCTCCCCCTGCCGGTCGATGACGACGCCCTTGGCGCCGAGGGTGGTGACGCGGATCCCGACCCGGGACAGCACCTCCTCGCCCGACCAGCCGGTCTTCTCCTCGAACAGCGCCTTCTCGTACTCGTTGCTGAACAGGTACGCGGCGCCGTCGAGGAGGCGGCGGACGTCCGCGCCGTCCATCCGGGCGAGCTGCTGGGACGGGTCGGCGGCGAACGGGATGCCGCGCGAGCGGCACTCGTCGGTGTGCCGGAGCATGGCCTCCGGGTCGTTCGCGCTGATCAGCACGAGGTCGAGCCCGCCGACGCGGTCGGCGACCGGGCCGAGCTCGATGGAGCGGGCCTCGCTCATCGCGCCGGTGTAGAAGGAGGCGATCTGGTTCTGGTCCTGGTCGGTGGTGCACAGGAACCGGGCGGTGTGGTGCAGCTCGGACACGTGCACGGAGGCGGTGTCGACGCCGTGCCGGTCCAGCCAGGAGCGGTAGTCGGCGAAGTCGTCGCCGACGGAGCCGACGAGGATGGACTCCTTGCCGAGGCTGCCCATCCCGAAGCAGATGTTCGCGGCGACGCCGCCGCGGCGGATCTCCAGCTCGTCCACCAGGAAGGACAGCGAGACCCGGTCGAGCTGGTCGGGCAGGAGCTGGTCGGAGAACCTTCCGGGGAAGGTCATCAGATGGTCGGTCGCAATGGAGCCAGTCACGGCGATGCGCACGCGTCGCTCTCCTCGTCGTGGTCGTCCGGCTTGTCACCGGCTGTTTCAACCCGGAAAGACTACTTCCCATCGGACCACACGACGCGGCGGGTGCGCATCCCGGCGGGGCGGGCGGGCATGCGAAAGGGGCGGCCCGGACGTGTCCGTCCGGCCGCCCCTCCACCGGCCCGCGGGCCGGCGGTGCTCCGTCAGTTGAAGGAGTCGCCGCAGGCGCAGGAGCCCGACGCGTTGGGGTTGTCGATCGTGAAGCCCTGCTTCTCGATCGTGTCGACGAAGTCGATGGTGGCGCCCGTGAGGTAGGGCGCGCTCATCCGGTCGACGCGCACGTTCAGCCCGCCGAAGTCCTGGATCTGGTCGCCGTCCATCTCCCGCTCGTCGAAGAAGAGCTGGTAGATCAGGCCGGAGCAGCCGCCCGGCTGCACGGCGACACGCAGCGCAAGGTCGTCGCGGCCCTCCTGCTCGAGCAGGCCCCTGGCCTTCTCGGCGGCGGCGTCGGTGAGGATGACGCCCTGCTGCGTGGTCTCCTGCGTGGTCTCGCCTGAAACCGTCATGTGTTCAGCTCCCGGGTCTCGCTGCGCCGCGATGCGGCGGACTGTCGCTTGTCCTCGAGGACGACTTACGCCTCTTCCCGTAGGACAACGTACCTCGCCACAAGGCCATTCCGCGTATCGCCCATCTTTAACGCCCGGGAGCGGTGCGTCCTACGTCACACCGCCACCGCGATGATGATGTGCCATCATTAGTCGTCAAAGCGACGATAAGTCCCGTCGCAGGAGGGAGACTCCCGTGACCACCCCAGTGCGCGACCTTCCGCTGCTGCTCCTCGGCGAGGGCTCCGACCCGGCCAGCGAGCGCGGCGTGGACTGCCCGGGCGAGCTGCCCGCGGCGTCCGACCCCGCGCTGGTCGAGCGGGCCCGCGCCGCCAAGGCGGCCCTCGGCGACCGGGTGTTCGTCCTCGGCCACCACTACCAGCGCGACGAGGTCATCCAGTTCGCCGACGTCACCGGCGACTCGTTCAAGCTCGCACAGCAGGCCGCCGCGCGCCCCGAGGCGCCCTACATCGTGTTCTGCGGCGTGCACTTCATGGCCGAGTCCGCCGACATCCTCACCGCGCCGCACCAGAAGGTGATCCTGCCCGACCTCGGCGCCGGCTGCTCCATGGCCGACATGGCGACCTTCGACCAGGTCGAGGACTGCTGGGAGGTGCTGGAGGACGCGGGCGTCGCCGACGACGTCGTCCCGGTCACCTACATGAACTCCTCGGCCGACATCAAGGGCTTCGTCGGCCGGCACGGCGGCGTGGTGTGCACCTCGTCCAACGCCAAGCGCGCCCTCGACTGGGCGTACTCCAAGGGCAAGAAGGTGCTGTTCCTGCCCGACCAGCACCTCGGCCGCAACACCGCCGTCCTGGAGATGGGCTTCTCACTGGACGACTGCGTCGTCTACAGCCCGCACCGCCGCGAGGGCGGCCTCACCCACGAGCAGCTGCGCGACGCCAAGATGATCCTCTGGCGCGGCCACTGCTCGGTGCACGGCCGGTTCTCCAAGGAGTCGGTGGACGAGGTCCGCGCGCGCGTGCCCGGCGTCAACGTGCTCGTCCACCCCGAGTGCCGGCACGAGGTCGTCACGGCCGCCGACCAGATCGGCTCCACCGAGTACATCATCAGGACGATCGAGACCGCCGACCCCGGCACGTCGTGGGCGGTCGGCACCGAGCTGAACCTCGTCCGGCGCCTCGCGAACGCCCACCCGGACAAGAACGTCATGTTCCTCGACAAGACCGTCTGCTACTGCTCCACGATGAACCGCATCGACCTGCCGCACCTGGTGTGGTCGCTGGAGTCCCTCGTGCGCGGCGAGGTCGAGAACGTGATCACCGTCGACGAGGACACCGCCCGCAACGCCCGAGCCGCCCTCGACCAAATGCTTGCACTCCCGTAAAAGCAGATTCAGCACGCTCAACCGTCACGCGAGTGCGTTATCTGACCGGTGGGGCGATGCCGAAGGCGAGCCCCACCGGGAAGCTCGCGAAGCGAGGTCACACTCGCCCAAGCCCGGTCAGGGGTGCGAGCCGCCAGGCGAGGACCCCTGGGCCGGGATTGCGTTAAATCGCAGAGTTTTCCACCCAGTGGACGAGCAGGTCGTCGTTGCCGGAGAACTCCAGGGCGGAGTCGCCGAGCTTGCGGCGGCCCCACAGGAACAGGAAGACGTCCGAGGCGGCGCCGCGGACGGTCGCGTCGGCGCCGTCCGGGCCGCCGTCCGGGGCGTCGTGGCGGCTCCACTCGAAGCGGTCCGGCAGGAGGCGGAACAGCCAGCGGGAGCCGATGTCGGCGGCGTCGAACGCCAGCACCTCGCCGTCGCCGCGCAGGTTCTCCACCTTCGGCGCGAACGCGGCGGCCCGCTCCAGGTTCTCCAGCAGCTCGTCCGTCCCGTCGGCGGCCGCGTCGGGCGCGACGGCGGGCGTCCGGCCGCAGGCGATCTCCAGGTCGGCGCGGTGCACGGCGGTCTCGAACAGCATCCGCCGGGACCAGAAGCGGACGTGCTGGTCGACGCCCCACGCCCACACGGGCGCGTCCGGGTCGGCCGCCCGCAGGATCTCCAGGAGCCGTCCGGCGCCCTCCGTGTACCAGGGCAGGTGGTCGCCCGGCACCACCGGGAACGAGACGCCCAGCTCGCGCAGGCTGAGCCGGCGCGGGGCGCCGACCCGGACGGTGCCGCCCGCCCACCGGTGCATGGCGCCGAGATGGCGGACCAGCTCGGCGACGGACCAGCCGGGGCAGGACGGCACGGGCTCGTCGAGGCCGGCGCCCGCCGCGACCTCCGCGAACGCGGCGGCCTCCGCCTCCAGCGCGGCGCAGTGGCGGGCATGGTCCCAGGGACGTCCGGTCATTACGCCTCCCGCATGAACCGACCGTGGACGTTCAGATCACAGACATACCCCGCATCGGCCCAGAGATCAGGGCGTCCCGGAACCGGGTCCGCGGGGGCGGCCCGTCACAGGCCGGGGGCGCCCCACACCGGGAACCAGCGGCCGAGGTCCGCCTCGAACGGCAGGTCGGCGCCGACCGCGCCGCGCACCTGCAGCTCCAGGGCGTTGTCCCGCTTGTCGCCGGGCAGCGGCGCGAACGGGTAGAAGGTGCCGCGCTTGTACAGGTAGACCAGCGCGAGCCGCTGCCCGTCCGGGCCGCGGAAGCCCGCGAGCGAGCACAGCAGGTGCGGGCCGAACCCGCCCGACTCCAGCGTGGAGTTCACCGCGTGCAGGTCGGTGACCAGGTCCGGCAGCTCCTCCGGCGGGTGCGTCGCGAGCAGCCACGTGTACCCGTAGGAGTCGTTGCTGATCTCGACCTTCGGCCCCTCGTCGGCGTCGAGCAGCTCCTGGACGTCGGCCTGGAGCCGCGCGAACGCGCCTCCCTCGGCCGCCCGGAAGCAGACGGAGCCGAGGCCGGTCGGCTTGAACCCGGTCGCGGCCTCCAGCGTGATCGCCGCCGTGGACAGCCCGAAGAGCTGGTCGAGGTCCGGCTTGACCGGCTTGGACCGGCCGAGCAGCGTGTCCAGGAAACCCACGGGTCAGACTCCCCTGCTGAGCTGGTCGGAGATCTTCGACAGCTGCGCGAGCCGCTTGTCCAGCGACGGGTGCGTCGAGAACAGGTGCGAGATCGTGAAGCCCTTGCCGAACGCCGGGGTGAAGAAGAAGGCGTTGAACGCCTGCGCCGAGCGCAGGTCGTTGGTCGGGATCCGGGCGATCTCCCCGGACACCTTGGTCAGCGCGCTGGCCAGCGCGGACGGGCGGCCGGTCAGCAGCGCGGCGGCCCGGTCGGCCGACAGCTCCCGGTAGCGCGACAGCGCCCGGGTGAGCAGGAAGCTGACCGCGTAGGCCACGGCGCTCACCCCGACGACGGCGAGCAGGATCAGGCCCGTGTTCTGGTCGTTGTCGCGGCGGTTGAAGCCGCCCCACAGGCCCCACTCCAGGCCGAAGCGGGTGATCAGGCCGGCGCAGATGCCGAGGAACGAGGCGATCGTCATGACCGCGACGTCCTTGTGCGCGACGTGCGCCATCTCGTGGGCGAGGACGCCCTCCAGCTCGACGGGGTCGAGCCTGCGCAGCAGCCCGGTGGTCACGCAGACCACGGCCTTCTTCTGGTTGCGGCCGGTCGCGAACGCGTTCGGCACGTCGGTGTCGGCGACGGCGACGCGCGGCTTCGGCGCGTCCGACATGGCGCAGATGCGGTCGATCACGCCGTGCAGCTCGGGCGCCTCCTCCGGGGAGACCTCCCGGCCGTGCATGGCGAACATCGTCAGCTTGTCGGAGAAGAAGTACTGCGCGAACAGGAACGCCAGTGCGATGACGAGAGCGATCACCCCGAACTTCGGAGCGATCACGAAGAAGGCCGTCACGAAGACGACGTAGACCAGTCCCAGCAGGAACATGGTCACGAGCATGCGTGACGTCAGCCCCCGGTCGGAGGCGTAACGCGTCGAGGCCATCCGGCAACCCCCAGTTTTCTTTCCCCGATTCACTTGTGAGAACGCGCGAGCCCCGGTTTTTGTGCCAGGCACCCCCGGAGTCCCGCGCGAATCGTCCTGGAGGACGACCGGCCCCTGGCCGCCCGGCCGGGCGGCCAGGGATCTAGTCCGGGATCAGCCCCTCGTCGCCGAGCATGGCGCGCACCTCGTCGATCGCCGCGTCCGCGGGCGGCAGGATGAGCTCGGACGGCGCCAGGCTGTCGGCCGGCAGCGGCTTGCCGACCTTGCGCACGCTCTCCAGCAGGGCGTGCAGCGCGGCGCGGAACGCCGTCTCGTCGCCGGCCTCGATGGCCGACTCGAGTTCGCCGTCGAGGGTGTTGAGCGCGGCCAGGTCGCCGTCGGCGACGTCCAGCTGCCCCTCGCCCATGAGGCGGACGATCACTGCGCACCCCCGGGCTGCTGCGGCCACGGGGCCTGCTGCGGGGTGTCGTGCTGCTGCTGGGGCTGCGCGGTGGGCGAGCCCTGGTTCAGCTCCTTGGGCGCCGGGCCCTGGCCGAGTTCGGCCTTCAGCCGCTCCAGCTCGAGGTCGACGCCGGGGCCGGAGCCCATCCGGTCGAGCTCGGCCTGGATGTCGTCGCGGGGGCCGGAGAAGTCCTCGAGCGCGCCGGAGGCGAGCAGCTCGTCGATGGCGCCGGCGCGCGCCTTCATGTTCTCGGTCTTCTCCTCGGCGCGCTGGATGGCCAGGCCGACGTCGCCCATCTCCTCGGAGATGCCGGAGAACGCCTCGTTGATCTTGGTCTGCGCCTCGGCGGCGGTGTACGTCGCCTTGATCGTCTCCTTGCGGGTGCGGAAGGAGTCGACCTTGGCCTGCAGCCGCTGGGAGGCGAGCGTGAGCTTCTCCTCCTCGCCCTGCAGCTGCTGGTACTGCGCGCGCAGGTCGTTCAGCTGGGAGTCCAGCCCGGACCGGCGGGTCAGCGCCTCGCGGGCGAGGTCCTCGCGGCCCACCTGCAGCGCCTTCTTGCCCTGGTCCGTCAGCTTGTTCTGCTGCTGCTCGAGCTGGTTGATCTGCAGCTCGAGACGCTTGCGCGAGGTGGCGACGTCGGCGACCCCCCGACGGACCTTCTGCAGCATCTCCAGCTGGCGCTGGTAGGAGTAGTCGAGCGTCTCGCGAGGATCCTCGGCCCGGTCCAGGGCCTTGTTGGCCTTGGCCTTGAAGATCATCGACATTCTTTTCATCACGCTCATCGCGCGGCGCCGGTCCCTTCGTGCTGTGCCTCAGTCGCATACTGGGCTCAATGACCACTGCTGGGGTTCTTATCACCCTACGCGTTAACGCGCGAGGCAGCCACGATGTTCGCAGCCGGTAGGCTGACCCCGTGTTCAAGCGTCGTACCCCGGAAGCCCCGCCGAATCCTCCTCAGGTAGTAACGCCGAAGCCGGGAGGCAAGGGGCGGCCCACGCCGAAGCGGAGCGAGGCCGAGAAGCGCCGCCGCCAGCCCATCACCGCGCCCTCCACGCGCAAGGAGGCGTACAAGAAGGTGCGGGAGCGGCAGGCGGGCGAGCGCGAGCGCGCCCGCGCCGGCATGGCCCGGGGCGACGAGAAGTACCTCCTCAAGCGGGACAAGGGCCCGGTCCGGCGGCTCGCCCGCAACTACGTGGACGCGCGCCGCACCTTCGGCTCGTACCTGATGTACGCGATGTTCGCGATCGTGCTGCTGAGCCTGCTGCCGATCCCGGCGGCCAAGCTGCTGGTGCTGTTCGCGCCGCCGCTGCTGCTGGTCGTGGTGTTCGGCGAGGGCCTGATCCTGAGCCGGGGCGTGAAGAAGCTCGCCGCCGAGCGGCACCCGGACGAGGACACCAAGGGCGTCGGGCTCTACGCGGCGATGCGCGCGATGCAGATCCGCCGGCTGCGGATGCCCGGCCCGCAGGTCAAGATCGGCGAGAAGGACAAGGTCTGACCGGACGCCGCCGGCGCCCCTCACACCGCTCACGTCCCGGGACCGTTCCGCCCGCGGCGCCCCCGCCCGGACCGGCGGCGATCTCCGCCGGGCTAGGGTCGTGGGCATGGAGTTCCGATACCTGGGCCGGAGCGGTCTGAAGATCAGCGAGATCGCGTACGGCAACTGGCTCACCCACGGCTCCCAGGTCGAGGAGGACGCGGCGCGCGCGTGCGTGCGCGCGGCCCTCGACGAGGGGATCACCACCTTCGACACCGCGGACGTCTACGCCGGGACGCGCGCCGAGGAGGTCCTCGGACGCGCCCTGAAGGGGCAGCGCCGCGAGGGGCTGGAGATCTTCACCAAGGTCTACTGGCCCACCGGGCCCGGCGTGAACGACCGGGGCCTGTCCCGCAAGCACATCATGGAGTCGATCAACGGCTCGCTGCGCCGCCTCGGCACCGACTACGTGGACCTCTACCAGGCCCACCGGTTCGACAACGAGACGCCGCTGGAGGAGACCCTCCGCGCGTTCGACGACCTCGTCCGGCAGGGCAAGGTGCTGTACGTCGGCGTGTCGGAGTGGCGGGCCGAGGAGATCGAGCGCGCCCTGAAGATCGCCGACGAGATGGGGTTCGACCGGATCGTGTCGAGCCAGCCGCAGTACTCGATGCTGTGGCGGGTCATCGAGGAGGAGGTCGTCCCGGTGTGCGAGCGCGAGGGGATCGGCCAGATCGTCTGGTCGCCGATCGCGCAGGGCGTGCTGACCGGCAAGTACAAGCCGGGGCAGCCGCTGCCGGAGGGGTCGCGCGCCACCGACGACAAGGGCGGCGCCGACATGATCAAGCGCTACCTGAACGACGACCTGCTGACCCGCGTGCAGAACCTGAAGCCGATCGCCGACGACCTCGGGCTGTCGATGGCGCAGCTGGCGATCGCGTGGACGCTGCAGAACCCGAACGTGTCGGCGGCGATCGTCGGGGCGTCGCGTCCGGAACAGGTCAGCGACAACGTGAAGGCGGCCGGGGTGAAGCTGGACGCCGACGTGCTGAAGCGCATCGACGAGGTGCTCGGCGACGCGGTGATCCGCGACGCGTCCAAGACCGTCAGCCCGCGCACCCGGCCGTGAGCTGAGGCGCGCCGGACGGCGAAGGCCCGCTGCGCTACGACCAGCCGCCCGGCGACCGCAACCCCATCCACACCTGCGC
>NZ_JBEYYT010000327.1:8617-11046 GCF_040645715.1 Spirillospora sp. NPDC046719
CGGGGCGCCGCGGGCCCGGGGGCCCCCCCCCCCCCCCCCCCCTTCCGCTCTCCGTGCGGGCCCTTCCGGCCCCGGCGGGCCGTCCGGTGTCACTCCGGGTCGTGCAGGCTCATCTCGTAGACGACGGTCTCGCCGTCCAGCAGCGTCACCTTGTCGACCTCGCCGGCGCGCAGGCTCCGCCAGTTCTCGCCCAGCCAGCTCTCCGCGTCCGACTGGGTGGTGAAGGTCTCCTCGGACGTGCCGACCGTCCGGCCGTCGGCCTTCTCCAAACGCCAGTTCCACGCCATCGCGCTCGACCTCCCTCGTCGCGGGTGAGACTAGCCGTTCCGGTCAGGAGGCGGCCTCGATGGCGCGCCGCAGGGCGTCCGGCGTCTGGGTGTCGGACGAGGCGAGCAGCCGTCCGTTCACCCGGACGGACGGCGTCCCCTGGACGCCTGACGAGATGTACGACCGGCTGACCCGCCCGACGTCCGAGGCGTACCGCTGGCCGGTGACGCAGTTCTTGAAGTCGTCGCCCGTGAGCCCGAGGGGCGCGGCCCAGGCGAGCAGGTCGGAGGCCGCGTACCCCTCGGTGCTCTCGGACGGCTGGTGCGCGTAGAGGGCGTCCTGGTAGGACAGCCAGCGCGCGCCCTCGCGGACGCAGCGCAGCGCGGACGCGGCCCGCGTGGAGTTGCCGTGCTGCGGTTCGGTGCCCTCCCCGAAGATGACCATGGGGTGGAAGACGACCTTCGCCTCGCCCGCTACGGCCACCTGCTTGAGCATCGGGTCGTTGGTGCGGTCGAAGTTGCCGCAGGGCGGGCAGGAGAAGTCCTCGTAGATGTCGACGACCGGGGACGTGACGCCCGGCCTGGCCATGGTGAGGCTGCCGTCGGGGTTCGGGACCGCCTCCGCGCCGCCGGCTATCTGGCCGGCCTGGAAGCCCGTCCCGCCGGAGCCGCCGTCGGCGCGGTCCCCGCCGTCCTTGCCGTCGCCGCTGGTGAGCACGACGACGACGGCGACCGCGATGAGCACGAGCACGAGTCCGCCGCCGATCAGCGCGATCAGCAGGCCCGGGCCGCGGCGCGGCGGGGGCGGCGGGCCGGGCTGCCAGTGCGGCCCGCCGGGCGGGGGCACGGTGATCGGCGGCGCCGGCGGGGCGCCCGGCGGCATGGGCGCGGGGCCGTTCGGCGGCACGGGAGGGGGGCCGTAGGGCGGCTGCGGCCCCTGGTCCGGCCAGGGCGGGGTCGGGGGGTTGCCCACCGGGGGTCTCCTTCTGCCGGGAGGTCGTGATCCTTCCAGGTGAGCGTATCCAGGCGGGCCCGTAGAGTTTCGGACCGTTATGGACATCGAACTCCGCGGTATCGCCGCGCCGGGCGGCTGGCCCGGCGACGGGTGCCGCTGCGCGTCCTGCGGGCGGCTCCGGGCCGCCGGGGTGCGGCACGAACCGGTCACCGTGCTCCTCGACGGCGTCCCGGCCGAGGACCTCCCCCGGACGCGGGTCCCCGGCGGCCTCGACGTGCGGGCCCCAGGCGGCGGCCGGGTGCTGGTGGCGGCCGGGCCGGGTGCCCGGCCGGAGCCCGTGCCGGACGCGCGCTACGACGCCGTCCTGCTCGATCTGGCGGGCTCTCCCGAGCATCTCGGGTACCTGCGCCGCATCGGCGCGGTGACGGCCGACACGCGCGTCATGGCCGTCCACGTGGACCACCGGATGCCGTCGCCGGCGGAGCTGGAGCGGCGGATGGCGTTCTGGGTCCGGCCGCAGGACGGCCCATTCCGGACGCTTCTGCTCGGCGGGTCGCGGTCGGGCAAGTCCGCGGAGGCGGAGCTGCGGCTCGCGGGCTGCCCCGACGTCCTCTACGCGGCGACGGGCCCGGTCCGCGACGACGATCCGGAGTGGAGCGCGCGGGTCGAGGCGCACCGGGACCGCCGTCCCGCCTGGTGGCGGACGGCCGAGACGACCGACCTGGCGGGCGTGCTGGCGTCGGCGTCCGGGGCCGTCCTGGTGGACGGGATCGGGACGTGGCTGGCGGCGGCGATGGACGAGGCGGGCGCGTGGGACGACCCGCGGCGGGTGCTGCCGCGCCTGGACGCGCTGGTCGAGGCGTGGCGCGGCACCGCGGCCCGGGTGGTCGCGGTGTCCGACGAGGTCGGCCTGTCGCTGGTGCCCGCGACCCCGTCGGGGCGGGCGTTCCGCGACATGCTCGGGCTGGTCAACCAGCGGCTCGCCGCCGAGTCGGAGGAGGCGGCGCTGGTGGTGGCGGGCCGCGTCCTGGAGCTGCCGTGAGGGGCGCCGGGGCGGGGCCGCGGCTGGCGGTGACGCTGCTCACGGTCGTTCCGCTGCGGACGCCCGAGGTGAACCGGGCCACGGGGCGGGCGGCGATGCTGGCGGCGCCGCTCGTCGGGCTGCTCACCGGCGGCGCCGCCGCGCTGGTGCTGCTGCTGGGCGGCGC
>NZ_JBEYYT010000328.1:0-11043 GCF_040645715.1 Spirillospora sp. NPDC046719
AGGTTACTGGAGTACATAGTTGTGATCTTCCGATGTCACGCCGCGGCCACGGCCAGCGAGGTCGCGGCGGCCCCGGCGGCGGCGAGTCCGGCCGTGCGGTGCACGGCCAGCGAGTACAGGGCGATGACCAGGGCGAACGGCCACGCCACGGCGGTTCCGCCGGTGCCGGCCGCCAGGAGCGCGGCCACCAGTGCGCCACCGAGGGCCCACACGGGCGCGATCCGGCGGACGGCGATCGAACCGGCGGCGACGCACGTGCTGAGCACGGCGGCCGAGGTCTTCGCGGTCTCGTCGGTGAAGCCCGGAGTCCCGAGGTCGAAGACCCGCGCGAGGGCCGACGACACGTCGGGCACCGCCCACACGAGCACCTGCACGGCGACGACGGCAGCCGCCAGGAGCAGGTCCCTGCGGGTCGCCGGCTCAGGCGCCCAGGCCATGGGCGTGTCCGAGCCGTCGCGCAGGTCCCTCCCGCAGGCGGACGATCACCGTCACCACATCGCGAGCAAGGGGAGGAGGACGGACGCGACGGCATGGTCGAGCTGGAGCGTGGCCGCGGTCAGCGAGCTGGTGACGAACCCGTTGCCCAGCAGCAGCAGCGGCCCGGTCACGGTGTTCTTGGCGGGCGGGGTGCCGAGCAGCGCTTCGACGCGCTGCACGACCCCGGAATCGGCGAACCCCGCCGCCGGACCCGCCGCCGGACGGTGGGCGAGCGCGACCCGGGCGATCGTGCGGGCGACCAGGGCGCGGTCGCC
Source organism: Spirillospora sp. NPDC046719 (assembly GCF_040645715.1). NCBI lineage: Bacteria > Bacillati > Actinomycetota > Actinomycetes > Streptosporangiales > Thermomonosporaceae > Spirillospora > Spirillospora sp. NPDC046719. Next base: position 753 of record NZ_JBEYYT010000328.1, read on the forward strand.
GACGGCCTCGGCGGCGTCCTCGTCCGCCCAGCGCTCGACGGCGAGCCGGAGCCGGGCCTCCAGCGGCCGCAGGAACGGCAGCAGCGTCGCGGCGACCGTCCCGGCCGCCAGGTAGCGGTGATGGCGATGGCGCAGGTGCGAGCCCTCGTGCTCGAACACCACCCGCAGCTCCTCGGACGTCAGGTCGCGCAGCAGGCCGCGGGAGACCAGCACCCCGCCGCGCCGCCCCGGGACGGCGACCGCGATCGGAAGCGGCGTCTCCAGCGGGCGCCGGGCGTCGTCGCCGGCGGCGCGCAGCTCGCGCGTCCACCGGGCGCCGGCCCGGACCACGGCGAGCAGCCCGGCGAGCGTCAGCGCGGTCACCGGGATCCCGACCGCGCCCGGCACGGGACGGTCGTCGCCGAACAGCGCCCACTCCGGCAGGTGCGCGGCGGCTCCGGGCGCCAGCGACGCCCCGTAGTTGACGGCGACGAAGACCCCGGTCCCGAGGGCGGCGACGGCGGCCATCGCGCCGGTCGTGGCCAGCAGCCGCGCCGTCCACACCGGGTGGACGGGTAACCGGGCGAGACCGAGGACCACGCTCAGCGTGGTCATCAGGCCGAGCGGCAGGAACGTGAGGACGTTCACCGCGGCTCGTCCAGGCCGCCGAGGATCTCGCGCAGTTTCCGCTCCTCGGCGGCGGTGAGCGTGCGGACGAACCGGCTCAGCACGCCGCCCGGGTCGCTGGCGTGCCGCAGGTGGTCGCGCATGCGCCCGGCGACCAGCTCCGACTCGTCCACCGCCAGCCGGTACCGGTAGTGGCGGCCCACGCGGACACGCGTGACGAGCTCCTTCTCGTACAGCCGGAACAGCACCGTGTTGACGGTCGTGTACGCCAGGTCGGCGTCCAGGTGCGGGAGCAGCTCGGCCGTCCCGGCCTCACCGCCCCGTCCCGCGAGCGCCGCCAGGACCTCCGCCTCCAACTGCCCGAGCGCCTTACGCGACACGTCACTCACCCCTCGGTTACTACAAGCGTACTAATAACCGAGATCACGGACCGGGGACCTGCCGTTACCGGCGGTCCGGGGACCTGCCGCTACGCGTGCGCGGCGATGGCGGGCAGCAGGTCGTGCAGCGTCCGGCCCTGGCCCGGTTCGCCGATGGCGTTCATCTTCCAGCCGCCGCCCTGCCGGTACAGGCGGGCCATCACCATCGCGGTGTGGCCGCCCCCGCCGCCCAGCGCATACCGGGCGAGCTCCTCCCCGGTCGTCTCGTCGACCAGGCGGCAGAAGGCGTTGTCGACCTCGTCGAAGGTCTGACCGGTGAACGAGCTGACGGTGAACACCAGGGAGGTCACCTGCTCCGGGACCCGGCCGAGGTCGACGACCACCGACTCGTCGTCGCCGTCGCCCGCCCCCGTCCGGTTGTCGCCGGTGTGCCGCACCGAGCCGTCATCGCTGGTGAGCTTGCCGAAATAGATGACGTCGGCGACGCCGTCGCCGGTCAGCAGGACGCACGAGGCGTCCAGGTCGATCTCCTGCTCGCGCTTGCCGAACAGCCCCTTCTTCTTGACCGCGTCCCATCCCAGGCCCATCCGGACCAGGGCCAGCGCGCCCCCGGACTTCTCCAGCGAGATCCGCTGCCCCTTGACCATCGACACCGCCACGGTCCGACGCCTCCGCTCCACGATCGCCACGTCGCGCGTCCCGGCCTCCCCGGAACGCGCTTGAAACTACACTTGTAGCAGATGCGCGGCGCCGTGGCACGGGCTCTCCGCCTCCGGCAGGGGCCGCGCCTCAGCGGACGAGCCGGAAGAACGCGCGGACGTCGTCGACCAGCAGGTCCGGCGCCTCCATGGCGGCGAAGTGGCCGCCCCGGTCGAACTCCGACCAATGGATCACGTTGTGCTCGCGTTCGGCGACGCGGCGGATCCCGGCATCGCCGGGGAACACCGCCACGCCGGTCGGGACGTCGGACTTCCCGACGGGCTGCCCCCAGTCGGTCGCGCCCTCCTTGTAGAGGCGGGCGGACGATCCGGCGGTGCCGGTGAGCCAGTAGAGGGTGATGTCGGTGAGCATCTGGTCGCGGTCCACGGCCTGGTCGGGGAGGTCGTGGGCGGGGTCGGTCCACTCCTTGAACTTCTCCACGATCCAGGCCATCTGCCCGGCGGGCGAGTCGTGCAGGCCGAAGGCCAGCGTCTGCGGGCGGGTGGACTGGATCATGGCGTAGCCCGAGCGGTCCTGGTCGGTGTAGGCGGCCAGCCGGGCCCGCTCCGCCTCGGTGAGGCCCTCCGTCTCGTCGGGCGCGAAGGTCGGGAAGCCGAGGGATCCGTTGACGTGCACGCCGACGACGTTCTCCGGGGCGACGCGGCCGAGTTCGGGGGAGACCAGCGAGCCGGTGTCGCCGCCCTGGGCGCCGTACCGGTCGTAGCCGAGGCGGCGCATCAGCTCGGCCCAGGCGCGGGCGACCCGCCGCAGGTTCCAGCCGGCCTCGCGGGTGGGGCCGGAGAACCCGAAGCCGGGGAGCGAGGGCGCCACCAGGTGGAAGGCGTCGGCCGGGTCGCCGCCGTGGGCGCGGGGGTCGGTGAGCGGGCCGATGACCGTCATGAACTCGGCGACCGACCCGGGCCAGCCGTGCGTGAGGACGAGCGGGAGCGCGTCCGGCTCGGGGGAGCGGACGTGCAGGAAGTGGATGTTCTGGCCGTCGATCTCGGTCGTGAACTGCGGGTGCTCGTTGAGCGCCGCCTCCTGCCTCCGCCAGTCGTAGCCGGTGCGCCAGTACTCGGCCAGCTCCCTGGCGTAGGCGGTCGGGACGCCGTACGACCAGCCGACGCCGGGCAGGTCGTCGGGCCAGCGGGTGCGGGCCAGGCGGTCGTGGAGGTCGTCCAGGTCGGCCTGCGGGATGTCGATGCGGAACGGGTCGATTTTCGCCATGCCCTGAACGCTAGGAACCACCTAGGACGGGATCGGTCCTAGGTTGCCGCAGGATGGGGGACATGGCGGAGACCTCGGCGCGACTCCTCAGGCTGCTGTCGCTTCTGCAGACCCACCGCGAGTGGTCCGGCGCGGAGCTGGCGGAGCGGCTCGGCGTCACGATGCGGACCGTCCGGCGGGACGTGGAGCGGCTGCGGGCACTGGGCTATCCGGTGCACGCCGTGCCGGGCGCGCCGGGCTACCGGCTGGGCGCCGGGTCCGACCTGCCGCCGCTGCTGCTCGACGATGACGAGGCGGTCGCGGTCGCGGTGGGGCTGCGGACGGCCGCCGGGGGCACGGTCGCCGGGATCGAGGAGACGTCCGTCCGGGCGCTCGCGAAGCTCGAACGGGTGCTGCCGTCACGGCTCCGGCACCGCGTGCACGCGCTCCAGTCGATGACGGTGCCCATGACGGGAGCGGCGGCACCGGTGGCCCCGGAGGTGCTGACCGCCATCGCCGCCGCCTGCCGCGACCATGAGGTGCTGCGGTTCGACTACCGGTCGCACGAGGGCCGGGAGAGCAGCCGTTCGGCCGAGCCCCATCGGCTCGTGCATTCGGGACGCCGGTGGTATCTCGTGGGCTGGGACGTCGGCAAGGAGGACTGGCGGACCTACCGGGTCGACCGGCTGCGCCTGCGGACACCGAACGGGCCGCGCTTCGTCCCCCGTGACCCGCCCGACGAGGACCTCGCCTCCTACCTGTCCCGGGCGATCTCCACCGCTCCCTACCGCTACCGGGCGCGCTTCACCATGCACGCCCCCGCGGAGGTCGTGACCGAGCACATGCCGCCGACGATGGGCACGGTGGAGCCCGTCGACGCGGACACCTGCACCTTGCTGTGCGGGGCGAACGACCTGGACGAGATCGTCGTGTGGGTCGCCCTGATGGACATCGGGTTCGAGGTGCACGAACCGCCGGAACTGGTCGAGCGGATCGCCGTCTTGGCCGACCGCCTCCGCGCCGCGTCCGACGCGACGGGGCGATGAGGCGCCCGCACGTCGCGGCGGACGGCCGGCCGGGCCGTGCGGCGACCGGGACGCCGCACGGCCGTGCCGCTCCGGTTCAGGACATGATGCAGAACGGGTGGCCTTCGGGGTCGGTCAGGACGGTCCACCCGCCCGCGCCCGGCTGGAACTCGGGCTTGGCCGCGCCCAGCGCCTCGAACCGCCGGACCGCCTCGTCGACGTCGTCGACCTTGAAGTCCAGGTGCGCGTGCTTGCCGTCGGCGGGCCAGCCGGGTCCCTTGTAGCCGTCGACGCGCTGGAAGGCCAGCTGAACGGGACCGTCGCCCAGGTAGGCGGTGTCGCCGTCGCTCTGGGTGATCTCCCAGCCGGTCAGGTGCCGGTAGAACTCGGCGAGCGCCTTGGGGTCGGCGCAGTCGAGGATGATCGTGGTGAGTTCCGTGCGGACGGTCATATCGGTGGCTCCTTGGTGTCGTCGCCTTGCCCGCCCAGCATCCGTCCCGGGGCGCCGCCGGGTCTTGAAGATCCTTGCGGGCCGTTCCGTCGTACCGGCGGCGTAGCGTCCGCGGTGTGCTGTCAGCCGTGACCCTCGCCGCCCGGCCGCAGTTCGCCGTGACCTCGGTGGACTGCCGCTCCGACCACGTCCGGTGGTCCGAGCCGGAGGCGCACCGGGACCACCGGATGGTGCTCGTCCGGCGGGGCCGGTTCCGCAGGTGGGCCGACGGCGCCGCCGCCGACCTGGACCCGACGGTCGGCTACCTGGCCGCGCCGGGCGCGGAGGAACGGTTCGCGCACCCGGCCGGCGGCGACGCCTGCACCTCGGTGAGCTTCACGCCGTGGCTCGGAGAAGAGCTCACGGACGGGCCGGCGGGGCGCGGGGCGACGGTCTACGTGGACGCGCGCGTCGATCTCGCCCACCGCCGCCTGCTCGCCGCCGCAGAGGGCCGCGACATCGACTACGCCCTGGTGGAGGAACTGCTCCGCCTCGTCGCGGCGGCCGTGGGACGGCCGGCCGAACGGCCGGGGCCCGCCGACCGGACGCTGGTCGCGGCGGCCCGGGAGGCGATCATCGCGGGGGCGCCGGAGGCGGCGGGGCTGTGCCCGCTCGCCCGGCTCCTGGACGTCTCGCCGTACCGGCTGAGCCGGGCGTTCTCGCGGGACATGGGGGTGTCGCTGACCCGCTACCGCAACCGGGTCCGGGTCGGCCGGGCCATGGACCGGCTGGCGCAGGGCGAATCCCGCCTCGCCGACCTGGCCGCCGACCTCGGGTTCGCCGACCAGGCGCACCTGGCCCGCACCGTCCGCGAGCACCTCGGCAGCACGCCGACCGCGCTGCGCCGGCTGCTCGCCGCCCGTCCCGCGGACGCGGGCCTCGGCCCGACCGGCGGGCCGGAATAAAACGCGCCCCTCCCCCGGTGTAATGGTGATTACCGCGATGACGGCCGGCCGGACCGCGGTCCACCGCAGGGGAGGGAACGGGAGCCGATGAGCCTTCGCCAGTACGAGTACGCCCTGGCCGTCGCCGAGGAGGGCTCGGTGACGGCGGCCGCGGAGCTGCTGCACGTCGCTCAGCCATCGGTGTCCCAGCAGATCCGCGGCCTGGAGCGGGAACTCGGCGTGAAACTGTTCGCCCGCACGCCGACCGGGCTGGTGCCCACCGTCGTCGGCCGCGCGTTCCTGCGGGAGGCGGAGGTCGCGGTGACCGCGGCGCGGCGGGCGAGGGCGACGGCGCAGGCCGGTGCCGGAGAGCTCGCCGGCGAGCTGGTGGTCGCGGCGCAGATGGGCTTCGGCACGCGGCAGCTGCCGGGCGCGCTGGGCGCGCTGCGCCGCCGCTTCCCCCGGCTGGAGGTCACCGTCTTCGAGGAGCCGAGCTCCGCCGAACTGGACCGGCTGTGCCGCCGGGGCGTGCTGGACCTCGCCCTGATGGCGGCGTGCGACCAGAGCCCCGACCACGCCCACCGCCTCGGCGGCGAGGAGTTCGTCGTGGTGCTGGGCGCCGGGCACCCCCGCCTCGCCGCCGACCGGGTCGAGCTGCGCGACCTGGAGGGGGAGCCGTGGGTGCGGTTCGACCGCGACAGCGCGCTCGACGCCGTGCTGCTGGACGTGCTGCGCCGCAACGACCTGTCCCCGGCCACGGCCGCCCGCGCGTCCCAGACGGCGACGGCCGTGCGCTGGGCCGCGCACGGGCTGGGAGTGACGCTCGTCCCCGCCTCCGCGGTCCCGCAGGGGCACGAGCACCTCGCGCGCCCGGTGTCCCCGGCCGTCACCCAGCCCGTCATCGCCGTCGTCCGGCAGGACGCGGGCCCGGCGGAGACGGCCCTGCTCGATCTCCTGCGGCAGGAGACGTGGTCGGTGTCCGCCTCCTTCTCGCCGGTGTCCTGACTCGCCGGTGTCCTGACGGGCCGGCCTCCGGCGTCACCCCCGTGGGAACTCGCCGCCGTCCACGAAGAGGTTGCTCCCGGTCAGCCAGCTCGCCCGGCCGGACACGAGGAACAGCACCGCCTGCGCGATGTCGTCGGGCTCGCCGTCGCGCCCGAGCGGGGTGGCGGCGGTGGCGCCCGGCCCGACGTCCAGGCGCGCCCACTGCTCCCGCGTCACCTCGCCGCCGGGGGTCGCGACCCTGCCGGGACTCACGGTGTTGACCCGGATCCCGAACGGGGCCAGCTCCAGGGCCAGCCCCCGGCTGTAGTTCTCCAGCGCCGCCTTCGCCGCCGTGTAGTGCAGGAACGGCCCCATCGGGGTGAGGACGGCGGCCGAGGAGACGTGCACGATCGCCCCCGAACGCCGTTCCCGCATCCCCGGGACCAGCAGCGCGTCCAGCCGCACCGACGCGAGGTAATTCAGCTCCAGCGCCTCCCGCCACTCCTCGTCGGGAATGGCGGCGGCGTCCTTGAACGGCTGCGCCCCGCCGGCGTTGTGGACCAGGACGTCCACCCCGCCGAGCCTTTCTCGCGCGGCCTCGGCGACCGCCTCCGCTCCGGCCTTCGTCCGCACGTCGGCCGCCACGAAGGCGGCCCCGTCCGGCACCGTGGCCGTCGCCGACCTCGCGGTCGTGAGCACCTCGGCGCCCGCGTCCAGGAACCGGCGCACGACGGCCGCGCCGATCCCGCGGGAGCCGCCCGTGACCAGGGCTCGCTTTCCCGCGAGTTCCCGCGTTCCCGCTTCGTTCTCCATCATGGTCATGCCAATGGTCCTCTCGATAGCGTTTCGCCCGCTCGACGGAAGAAGAAGCGACGTGCACGGGTCCACGAATTGTCGAAGAAATCACGGTGAGCACCTCGCCCCGTCGAGCCGTTTCACGGTACGGCCGGAAAAGGACGAGAGGCAAAGACGAAAAGACAGTGGAGGCTATAGGAGATTCCTATGGCGTCCCGGTCGCGCCGTCAGGCGACCCGGGCGGCTCGCGCGGCGCCCGGTGGCCGGCGGGATCGTCTGGAGTGCTCGGGTGTGCCGGGCGCTCGCGGTCGCGGGCCTGGGGGCGCGGGTGCCTGATTTTAGCTGACTTCGAACTTGTGTTCGATATCTGCCGCATGGTTCTGGGTACGATCTCCTTGCGGAGAGTGGTGGTGGACGGACGCAGTGTCAACGGGCGGGAGAGGGAAGGTGATCGGGATGAGGAAGCATCACCGTCGCTGGAACTGGCGGCAGGTCGCGGCCTTCGCCGCCCTCGGGCGCTTCGCGCTCGAGGCCGTGCGCATCGCCTGGGAATGGCTGAACGACGACGGCCCCGGCCCGTCCCTCTGACGGGGACGGCCGTGATCGTCACTCCGGGCAAGCGGTTCGTCACCGCGCTGTGACGCCGAGGGGGCCGTGAGGGCAGTGTTCCCCGGCGAGGGAACGGGGACGACGGGAGCGTGGCGACCTCCTTTCAGCGAGACAAGGTCCGGCTGGTCTTCGACGCCATGGACGGCGACGGGGACGGCGCCCTCCGGCAGGCCGACTTCGACGACCTCGCCCGCCGGTGGGCGGCGGTCCGGTCCGCGGGCGACGAGGAGCGGCTCCTCGCGGTCATGCGCGGCTGGTGGGACACCCTGGCCGCGCACTCCCGGACGGCCGGCGCGGTCACGATCGACGACGTCCTGACCGTCGTCGACCTGCTCGACGGAATGCCGGGCGCGGTCACCGCGACCGCCGACGCGATGTTCGAGGCGGTGGACGAGGACGGCGACGGCCGCGTCTCCCCGGCCGAGTACCGGCGGATGATCGAGGCGTGGAGCGGCGGCCGCGCCGACGCCGGCGACGCCTTCGCGCTGCTGGACTCGGACGGCGACGGCGCGATCTCCCGGGCGGAGTTCGCCGCCCACTGGTACGAGTTCTGGGCCGGGGACGACCCCGCCGCCCCGGGCAGCCGGATCTTCGGACGCGTCCCCGGCTGACCGCGCCTCCCCCGTCCCGGCGCCTCCCGCGTCACCGTGCCTCCCGCGCCCCGGCGCCTGCCGCGTCACCGTGTCTTCCGCGTCCCGGTGCCGTCGAGATCGGCGTTCGCCAATCACCGGTCAAGGTATGGAAGGCGTGGTTTGCGCCGCCACGCGAATGGCGAACCATCGGTAGGAGCCGCGGTGCCGCGCTCCGCCAGGTGAATCGACCGATTGGTTCGAATATGTCGACGGGCCTCAATACCGGTGATTCCGCCTGGCTCATGGTGAGCACGGCGATGGTACTGCTGATGACCCCCGGGCTCGCCTATTTCTACGGCGGCATGGTCCGCTCGAAGAACATGCTGACGATGCTGTACATGAGCTTCATCAGCATCAGCCTCGTCACGGTCCTGTGGTTCCTGTACGGGTACGGGCTGACGTTCGGCAAGGACGCGGGCGGCGCCGGGCTCATCGGCTGGGGCGACTGGCGGCTCGGCCACATCGCGCCGACGGCGCTGCAGGGCCGGATCCCGGAGCAGATCTACGCCTGCTTCCAGCTGACCTTCGCCATCATCACCGTCGCGCTCATCAGCGGCTCGATCGCGGGCCGCGCCCGGTTCGGCCCGTGGATGCTGTTCGTCGTGGTGTGGGTGACGCTCGTCTACATCCCCGTCGCCCACTGGGTGTTCGCCGGGTCCGGCTGGCTGAACAGGTGGGGCGTGATGGACTTCGCCGGAGGGCTCGTCGTCGAGCTCGACTCCGGCATCTCCGGGCTGGCGATGGCGCTCGTGCTCGGGCCGGGCGTCGCCTTCCGGCGCCGGGAGGGCCCGCGGCCGGGCAACCTCCCGTTCGTGCTGCTCGGGCTCGGCCTGCTGTGGTTCGGCTGGTTCGGCTTCAACGCGGGCTCCGCGCTCGCCGACGGCGCGCTCGCGACCCGGGCGTTCGTCAGCACGATGATCGCGGGCTCCGCCGGGATGCTGACCTGGCGGCTGGTGGAATGGCTCCGGTTCCGGCGGCTCACCAGGCTCGGCTCCACCAGCGGCGCGCTCGCCGGGCTGGTCGCCATCACCCCGTCGTGCGCCTTCGTCAGCGTCGAGGGCGCGTTCCTCATCGGCGTCGTCGCGGCCGTCGTGTGCACCTACGCGGTGGAGCTGAAGCTGGTCGCCGGGTACGACGACACCCTGGACGTCACCGGGATCCACGGCGCCGGCGGGGCCGTCGGGGTGCTGTCCCTCGGCTTCCTGGCCACCGGCTGGGACCGCGGCGCGGCGGGCCTGTTCTACGGGGGATCCGCCTCGGTGCTGGGCAAGCAGGCCGTCGCCGTGGCCGCCGTCGGCTGCTACGCCTTCCTCGTCACCTTCGCCATCGGCAAGGTCATCGACCGGCTGTTCCGGATGCGCACGACCGAGGCCGAGCAGGCCGCGGGGATGGACGCGGCCTTCGCCGACGGCTGAGACTGGCGGGCGTGCGACTCGAACTGATCACCATCGTCGTCGACGACTACGACCGGGCCATTTCCTACTTCACCGGGGCGCTGGGGTTCGACCTGGTCGAGGACTCGCCCTCGCGGACCAATGACGGCCGTCCGAAGCGGTGGGTGGTCGTCCGGCCGCCGGGGGCCGAGACCGGTGTGCTGCTCGCCCGCGCGGACGGCCCGCGCCAGGCCGGCGCCGTCGGGGACCAGGTCGCCGGGCGCGTGGGCTTCTTCCTGCGCGTCGACGACTTCGACGCCGCGTACGCGCGGATGGCGGGCGCGGGCGTCGAGTTCGTCACCGCGCCCCGCGACGAGCCGTACGGGCGGGTCGCGGTGTTCCTCGACATCGCCGGGAACCGCTGGGACCTGCTCGGCCCGCCGGACGGCTGACGAAGCCGACAGGGGGCGAAGCCGACAGGTGACGAGGCGGACAGGGGCGAGGCCCCCCGCGGAGGGCGCGAGGGGCCGCGGAGGCCGGCCGGGGGCGGGCGGGGCGGGGGGGTGCGGGGGGGGCCGGGGGAGCATCGGCGGGCCGACGGAGAGCGG
>NZ_JBEYYT010000329.1:0-2154 GCF_040645715.1 Spirillospora sp. NPDC046719
GCCCACGCGCGGACGGCGGGTTCGAGCAGCCGCCGGGCCTGGCCGAGCCGGCCGCGCCGCTTCAGCGCGATCGCCGCGGTGAACCCGGCGATGATCAGCAGCGTGATCCCGCCGACGACGATCGCGAACCGGATCAGCAGGAGGTCCATCACCTGGTGCACGTCTCCCCCTTCGGTCGTTTTTAGCTTGCGCGTGCTAAATCCAGCGTAGCATGGGCATGCTATAAAGGGCCCATGCCGAAGATCGTCGATCCCGAGGCGCGGCGCCGCGAGGTGGCCGAGGCCGTGTTCCGGGTCGCCCGCCGGGACGGACTGGAGCAGGCGTCGCTGCGCAACGTGGCCGCCGAGGCGGACCTCGCGATCGGGTCCGTGCGGCACTACTTCGGCGGCCAGGCCGACATCATGATCTTCGCGATGCGGTACTTCGCCGAGCGGGCCGGCGAGCGGATGCGGCGCCGCGCGGGCCGGCTCGCCGTCCCCGACCCCGCGGCCCCTCCCGCCGAGCACGTCGCGACGGTGGAGGCGCTCTTCGCCGAGCTGCTGCCGCTGGACGCCGAGCGGCGCGAGGAGGCCGAGGTGTGGCTGGCGTTCACCGTCGGCGCCCGCACCCGCCCCGAGTTGCGGCCGCTCGCCCGGGAGATGCACGACGACCTGCGCTCGATCGCGGTGCGCGTGCTGGAGGCGGCCGGCCGCGTCGGCGTCCTGCGACCGGGCCTCGACATCGGTGCGGAGGCGGCGCGGGTGCACGCGCTGGTCGACGGGCTGACGCTGCACGCCGTCCTGCAGCCGGAGAGCACCGGCCCGGACGAGATGCGGACGATCCTGCGCCGGCACATCGGCGAGCTCACCGCGATCCCCGCCGAGGACGGGCACGGCGCCCGTTAGGAGCGCGTGCCGGGAGCGCCCGCGGAGGTGGCGGCCGGGGGAGGCTGCTAGATTCCGAACCTCGTTCTAATCACGAGGAGGGCGCGTTGAACCCCTGGCAGACCCCCGAGCGCGCGGCGCTGCGCGAGCTCGTCCGCGACTTCACCGCGCGGGAGATCGTCCCGTCGCTGCCGGAGTGGGAGGACGCCGGGGAACTGCCCCGGTCCCTGCACCGCCGGGCCGCCGACGCGGGCATCCTCGGCGCCGGGTTCCCGGAGGAGGCCGGCGGCTCGGGCGGCGAGCTGTTCGACGCGCTCATCGTCGCCGAGGAGATCATCCAGGCGGGCGGATCGGGCGGTGTCGTCGCGTCGCTGTTCACCCACGGCATCGCCCTCCCCCACCTCATCGCGTCCGGCGACAAGGACCTGATCGACCGGTTCGCGCGGCCCGTGCTCGCCGGGGAGAAGATCGGCGCGCTCGGCGTCACCGAGCCCGGCACCGGCTCCGACGTCGCGGGCATCCGCACCACCGCCGTCCGCGACGGAGACGCCTACGTCGTCAACGGCGCCAAGATGTTCATCACCTCCGGCGTGCGGGCCGACTTCGTCACCACCGCCGTCCGCACCGGCGAACCGGGCTTCGGCGGGATCTCGCTGATCGTCGTCGAGAAGGGGACGCCCGGCTTCACCGTCTCCAAGGCGCTGCGGAAGATGGGCTGGCAGTGCTCCGACACCGCCGAACTCGCCTTCGATGACGTCCGGGTGCCCGCCGCGAACCTGATCGGCGCGGAGAACAGCGGGTTCCTGCAGATCGTGCAGAACTTCGTCACCGAGCGGCTGTCCCTGGCCGTCCAGGCGTACGCGACCGCGCAGCGCTGCCTCGACCTCACGCTGAGCTGGATCCGGGACCGCGAGACGTTCGGCCGCCCGCTGTCGTCCCGGCAGCTCGTCCGGCACAAGGTCGCCGAGATGGCCCGGCAGGTGGACGTGGCGCGCGCCTACACCCGGTCGGTCGCCGAACGGCACGCCGCCGGCGAGGACGTCCTCACCGAGACCGCGTACGCGAAGAACACCGCCGTCTACGCGTGCGAGCACGTCGTCCACGAGGCGGTGCAGCTGCACGGCGGGATGGGCTACATGCGGGAGTCCGAGGTGGAGCGCCACTACCGCGACGCCCGCCTCCTCGGCATCGGCGGCGGCACCAACGAGATCATGAACGAGATCGTCGCGAAGCGCCTCGGGCTCTGAGCGCGCGCGGGCGCGGCGCGGCGCCCGGCGGTGAAGGGGGAGAC
>NZ_JBEYYT010000329.1:2164-11023 GCF_040645715.1 Spirillospora sp. NPDC046719
GACCGCCGGGCGCCGCCTCTCTCCGGGAACGTCAGCCGAGCGGGTTGCCGCAGTCGATGGGCCAGTACGGGCCCCAGACGTCGAGCGAGTTCTCCACGAACTTGATCATGACCGGGTCGAACGCGATGCCCACGTGCGCGTTGGTGTCGTTCGCGCACTTGTCCTGCAGCAGCACGTTCTGCGCGTTGGAGCCGTTCAGGAACTCCGAGGTGTACGGCGTGACGACCTCGTCGTACTTGGTGGACAGCACGATGTACTGCACGCCGGGCACCGTGTCGCCGCCCGCGTTGAGGTTCTTCAGGAAGTCGGAGTCGGTGATCTGCTCGCCCGCCGCCGGCGCGGCCTTCACCACCGCCTGCGTGATGCCGAGCAGGCTGCCGAGCTCCACCAGCCCGTCCAGGTTCGTCCCGTGGTTGGACGGCACGATCCCGATCAGCTTGTTGACCTTCGACGCGCCGCCGAGGAACTTCAGGTAGTAGCGGGGCATCATCCCGCCCTGGGAGTGCCCGACCATGTCGACCTTCGAGGCGCCGGTCGCGGCCAGCACCTTGTCGACGAACGCCGACAGCTGGCCCGCGGACGCGGCGATCTCACCGGTGCCCTGGATGGGGGCGTCCTGCGCGCCGCCGTAGTTGAGCGCGTAGACGCAGTATCCGGCCTTCTTCAGCGCGGGCGAGAGCTTCTGCCAGTTGAACGCCATGTTCTCGAATGTGCCGTGCACCAGCACCACCGGACGCGGGTGCAGGAACGACGGCTTGCAGTTCCAGTCGTTGGCGCCGTCCGGGCTCGTCTCCGCGTGGGCCGCGGGCGCGGCCACGGCGGACAGCCCGAGGGCGGTGGGGATCGCCGCGGCGATGACGGCCCAGGACTTGAGTCGCCTGAAACGCATGTTCATCTCCCTGGAAGCGGGCACGCCGAAACGGCGCCGGAACCCCGCGAAGGCGAGTGCGGGGCCCCGGCCGCGGATCGTCGTGAGATCGGGGGTGGGTGCGGCCGCGCGGATCAGCTGAGGTGGTGACAAGGTACGGCCGCGTTTCCGCGCGGTCTTGTAGCAGGACTCGCCACTTGGCCCGGAGGAATTGTCAGGCGGCTCACAACCCGGGCCGCCCGCATGCCCTCCGACCTGCGGCGTGCCCGTGCGCGAACCGCGGCCCGGCCGTGCGCGCCCCTGCGGCGGCGCCGTGCGCGTAACGCGGCGGCGCCCGGGGCTAAGGCGCGCCGACGAGCCCGTCGACCAGCGCGCGCAGGCCGTCGGCGTAGGTGTCCTGCGCGGTCAGCGCCGCCCAGCGGTCCGCGACCCGCGCGAGGCGGGGCAGCTCGGCGGCGTCGATGTCGGCGAACACCCGCTCGCGGTAGGTCGGCCGCTCGTCGCCCGCCCGGCGCCGCGCCGCCGCGGCCCGCACGATGATCTCCCCGGCGGTGTAGTACCAGATCGCCCGGTAGGCGTGGACGGCCCGCTCGGGGCTCAACCCGCTCTCCTCCAGACCGGCCAGGATCTGCTCGACGAACCACAGCGCCGACCGCGACATCAGGTCGTCGGCCGTGAGCACCTCCGCGATCCAGGGGCACGCGGCGAGCGTCTCCCGGATCGCGGCGGCCGCCGCCACGACCCGCTCGCGGGGATCGGCGGGCAGGTCGGGCTCGCGCGCCATCCGCGCGGCGTAGTCGTCCAGCAGCAGGACGAGCAGCTGCTCCTTGTCGCGGACGTGGTGGTACAGCGCCATCGGCGTGCTGCCGACCTCCTTGGCCAGCCGGCGCATCGTCAGCCGGTCCACGCCCTCCTCGTCCACGATCCGGCGCGCGGTCTCGACGATCTCGGCGCGGGAGATCCGGGGCGGCCTGCCCCGCTGGGCGGACGGTTGCGGCATGCCCCCATCATCGCGGACTCGACAGCCGGGCCCGCCGCCGGTTAGTTTTTATACATGTACAAAAAAGAACGCCCCTGGGCGGTGCTCGCGGCGGCCTGCGTCGCCCAGTTCGTCTTCGCGCTGGACATGGCGGTGATGAACGTCGCGCTCCCGGCGATCAGGACCGCCCTCGGCTTCGCACCGGTCGGCCTGTCCTGGGTCGTCCACGTCTACGCGCTCGCCTTCGGCGGGTTCCTGCTGCTCGGCGGCCGGGCCTGCGACCTGTACGGGCGGCGCCGGATGTTCGTCCTCGGGCTCGCCGTGTTCGGGCTGTGCTCGCTCGCCGGCGGGCTCGCCCAGGCGCCGTGGCAGCTCGTCGCGGCGCGCGCCGGCCAGGGTCTCGGCGCCGCCGCCGCGGCCCCGGCGTCGCTCGCCCTGCTGACCACCACGTTCACCGAGGGCCGCGCGCGGGTCCGCGCCCTCGGCGTGTGGAGCGCGATGAACGCGGCGGGAGGCGCCCTCGGCGTCCTCGCGGGCGGCGTGCTCACCGAGTACGCGGGCTGGCGCTGGGTGATGCTCGTCAACCTGCCCTTCGTCGCGCTCACCCTCGCGTTCGTCCCGGCGGGCGTCGCCGCCCAAGCGCGCGCGGGCGCCCGCGAGCGGATGGACGTGCCCGGCGCGGTGCTGGCGACCGCCGGGTTCGGGCTGCTGGTCGTCGGCGTGGTGCGCACCGACGCCGTCGGCTGGTCGGACCCGGCCACCCTCGCCTGCCTCGGCGGCGCCGCCCTGCTCCTCGCGGCCTTCGTCGCCGTCGAGGCCCGGGTCCGCGCGCCGCTCGTGCGGCTGGGCCTGCTGCGCAACCGCTGGGTCGCGGGCGCGAACGTGATCGTCTTCCTGGCGGCGGCGGGCCAGTTCGCCGCGTTCTACTTCGTCTCCCTCTACATGCAGCAGGTGCTCGGCATGGGCGCCGCCGAGACGGGCCTGGCCTTCCTGCCGTTCTCGGCCGGCGTCGTGCTCGGCACGCTGCTCGCGACGCGGGTCGCCGGGAGCCGCTCGCCCCGCGCGGCGCTGGTGCCGGGCAGCCTGCTCGCCGCCGCCGGGCTGGCCTGGTTCACCCGGATCAGCCCGGACGGCGGCTTCCTCACCGACGTGCTCGGGCCGTCCGTCGTCTGCAGCCTCGGTATCGGGCTCGTGCTGGCGCCCGTCGCCGCCGCAGCGACCACCGGGGTCGCCGCAAGGGAGGCCGGGACGGCGTCGGGGCTGCTCAACAGCTCCCGCCAGCTCGGCGGCTGCGTCGGCCTGGCCGCCTTGGCCACGGTCGCCGCGCACCGCACCGGCGACGCGGCCTCCCCCGCCGCGCTGAACGGCGGCTACGCCCTGAGCCTCACCGTGTCCGCGGCCCTGTTCCTGGTGGCCGCGCTCGTCGCGCTGGCCCTCCCCCGCCGGGAGCGGTCCGCGCCCGTACCGTCCGCCGCTCCGGCGGAGAACCGACTGGAAGGAACACCGTCATGACGCAGCCGATCGACCTCTTCGCCCTCGCCCTCACCTTCCACCCGGACGGCGCGGTGCGCAGCGGCGAGCGCCGGATGACCACCGACGACGGCGGGTGGCAGGTGGCGGCGTTCCACGTCGAGACCGACGCGGACGTCCACGCCGACCACTGGGAGGTGCACCCGGCGGCCGAGGAGGCGGTCTGCTGCCTGGCCGGCGGCGGAGTCCGCATGTACCTCCGCCCCGAGGAGCCCGGCGGCGAGGAGGAGATGGTCCGGCTCCCGGCGGGCCGCGCCGTGATCGTCCCCCGGGGCCGCTGGCACCGCCTGGAACTGGACGGCCCCAGCGACGTCATGTCCATCACCCTGCGGCGGGGCTCCCGGCAGGAAAGGCGCTGACACCCCCGGAGGGCGCCCGCCCGGGCGCCCTCCCAGGCGCGGGCGTCAGGCCTGGGCGACCGCGCCGTCGGCGAGGAGGGCGTCGATGTCGTCGAAGCCGAGGTCCTCCAGGACGGCGCGGGTCTGGCCGCCGGGCAGGACGGGTAGCCCGTCGGTGTCGGTGGCGGTGCGGGAGAAGCGCGGCGCCGGGGCGGGCTGGCGGTGGCCGGCGCGCTCGGGGAAGACGTCGCGGGCGGTGTTGAAGGGGTGCTCCTTGGCCTCGTTCATCGACAGGACGGGCGCCACGCACGCGTCGCTGGGCACGAAGACCTCGGTCCACTCGTCGCGGGTCCTCGCCTTGAACGCGGCGGCGAAGCGCTCGCGCATCTCGGGCCAGCGGGCGCGGTCCTGCTGGTCGGGCAGGTCCTCGGTGTCGACGCCGAGGCGGCGCACGAACTCGGCGAAGAACTGGGGCTCGATCGCGCCGACCGCCATGTGCTCGCCGTCGGCGGTCTCGTACACGTCGTACCAGGGGGCGCCGGTGTCGAGGAAGTTGACGCCGCGCCGGTCCTCCCACATGCCGCCCGCGAGGAAGCCGTGGATGAAGGTGGACAGGTGGGCGGCGCCGTCCACGATGGCGGTGTCGACGACCTGCCCGCGCCCGCTGGTCTTGGCCTCCAGCAGCGCGGCGAGGACGCCGACGACGAGGTACATGCTGCCGCCGGCGAAGTCGCCGAGCAGGTTCAGCGGGACCTGCGGCGGGCCGCCGGCGCGGCCGATGGCGTGCAGCGCGCCGGTGATGGCGATGTAGCCGATGTCGTGGCCGGCGGTCTGCGCCAGCGGGCCCTCCTGGCCCCAGCCGGTCATCCGGCCGTAGACGAGGCGGGGGTTGCGGGCGAGGCAGTCGTCCGGGCCGAGGCCGAGGCGCTCGGTGACGCCGGGCCGGAAGCCCTCGATCAGGACGTCGGACCGCTCGACGAGGCGGAGCACGACGTCCTTGCCCTTCTCGCTCTTGAGGTCGATGGCGATCGAGCGCTTGCCGCGGTTGCTGAAGTCGGTGCCGCCGGTGGCGGCGTCCCGCACCGCGGACGGGCGGTCGACCCGGATGACGTCGGCGCCGAGATCGGCGAGCAGCATCGCGGCGAACGGCCCCGGCCCGATCCCGGCCAGCTCGACCACGCGCACTCCGGAGAGCGGCCCCTTGCCCATCTGCAGCCCCTTTCGGTCCCACCTGTCTCCGCCGGGGGCCGGTTCCCGGGGCGGTCCCCCCGCGGCCGGCGCTGAATCCCGTTCGGTCACCCTAGTGTGCCCGATCGCGGTAAGTGGGTTCTGACCGGCCCCGTTCAGCGGGACGCGGCGGTGACCGCGACCGGGACGTTCGGGCCGCGCTCCGGCCGGGCGACCAGCAGCCGGTGATCGGTCGTGGCGGGGCCGAGCGCCCCCCGCACCCGCGGGACGAGCCCGGACGCGGCGGCGGCGAGGAAGTACCAGCGGCCCGACGGCGACTGCCACCAGGTGCCCGACACCGGGCGCCGCGCGTCGCAGGGGCCGGTGTCGTGCGGCCGGTCGGCGACGAGCATGGACGCGCCGGCCCGCCCGCCGTCGGCGTAGGCCGTCCGGGTGCAGAACCATCTGGCGGGCGCGCCGCCGTGCGGGAGCGTCCCGGACCAGAACTCCCAGGCCATGGCGTCGGTGACGGGACGGCTCCGCGGCGGTTCGAGGCAGCCGAGCCCCGACGAGCGGCTCGGCGAGCACGCCGCGGCGGTGCTCCGCCTGCGCTCCGGGCATACGGCGCCCAGCCTTGAGGAGATGCGCGACCACCTGGAGCGGGTGGGGCTGGCCCGGCAGAAGTGGCCGGAGGAGCTGCACGCGGTCGAGGACTTCCCGCGCACCGCCAGCGGCAAGATCCAGAAGTTCGTGCTCCGCCGGGACATTGCGATGTGCGGATAGTGAGAATAATATTCTCGCTATCGGTAAAGGAGGATCTCGATGACGACGCGTGCGCTGCCGTATCCGCTGTTCGACGCCGACAACCACCTGTACGAGACGCAGGACGCGCTGACCCGGTACCTGCCGAAGCGGTACGCGGGCGCGATCCGGTACGTCCAGGTGGACGGACGCACCAAGATCGCGATCCGCGGCCAGATCAGCGAGTACATCCCCAACCCCACCTTCGACGTCGTCGCCCGGCCGGGCGCGATGGAGGACTACTTCCGGCACGGCAACCCCGAGGGCAAGAGCAAGCGGGAGATCTTCGGCGAGCCGATGCGCTCCGTCCCCGCCTTCCGCGAGCCGGGCCCGCGCCTGGAGCTGATGGACGAGCTGGGCATCCAGCGCACGCTGATGTTCCCCACGCTCGCCAGCCTCATCGAGGAGCGGATGCGCGACGACCCCGACCTCATCCACGTGGTCGTCCACGCCCTCAACCAGTGGCTCCACGAGACCTGGTCCTTCAACTACAAGGACCGCATCTTCACCACCCCGGTCATCAGCCTGCCCATCGTGGAGAAGGCGATCGCCGAGCTGGACTGGTGCCTGGAGCGCGGCGCGAAGGTCGTGCTGATCCGGCCCGCGCCCGTCCCCGGCTACCGGGGCCCGCGGTCGTTCGCGCTCCCCGAGTTCGACCCGTTCTGGAAGCGGATCGTCGACGAGGGCGTCCTGGTCGGGATGCACTCCTCCGACAGCGGCTACAGCCGGTACGCCAACGACTGGGAGGGCCACGGCGCCGAGATGCTGCCGTTCAAGACCAACGCCTTCCGGATGCTGGCCGAGTGGCGGCCGGTCACCGACGCCGTCGGGTCGATGGCGTGCCACGGCCTGCTGTCGCGGTTCCCCGAGCTGAAGATCGCGGTCATCGAGAACGGCTCGTCCTGGCTGCCGCCGCTGCTGGACCAGCTCGCCGACGTCCGCAAGAAGGCGCCGGAGGCGTTCACCGAGGACCCGGTCGAGGCGGTCAAGCGCAACATCCACGTCAGCCCGTTCTGGGAGGAGGACATGGCCGACCTCGCCGGCCTCATCGGCGTCGAGCGGGTGCTGTTCGGCTCGGACTACCCGCACCCGGAGGGGCTGGCCGACCCGGTCAGCTACGTCGACGCGCTCGGGAAGCTGTCCGAGGCCGACCAGGCCAAGATCATGGGCGGCAACCTGGCCCGCCTGATGTCCGTCTGACGCGCCCGCATCCGGCGATGAACGACCCCACGCAGACGGACTCCCCGCGGACCTCGTCCGGCATCCCCCTCCAGGCGGTCTACGGCCCGGCGGACGCGGGCGCCGCGCCGCCCGAACCGGGGCGCTTCCCGTTCACCCGCGGCAACCACGCCTCCGGCTACCGGGGCAGGCTGTGGACGTTCCGGCAGTACTCCGGGTTCGGCACCGCGGAGGAGTCCAACCGCCGCTACCGCTACCTCCTCGACCAGGGCGGCACCGGCCTCTCGGTGGCGCTCGACCTGCCCACCCAGTGCGGCTACGACTCCGACGACCCGGAGGTGGGCGACGAGGTCGGCCGCGTCGGCGTCGCCGTCGACACCCTGGCCGACGCCGAGATCCTGTTCGACGGCATCCCGCTGGACCGGATCAGCACCAGCTTCACCATCAACGGGACCGCCGCGATCCTGCTGGCGTTCTACGTGGCGGCGGCCGAGCGCAAGGGGGTGCCGCGCGCGAAGCTCACCGGCACCATCCAGAACGACATCCTCAAGGAGTACGCCTCGCGCGGCACCTGGATCTGGCCGCCCGAGCCGTCCCTGCGGCTGATCGCCGACACCATCGAGTTCTGCGCGGCGGAGGTGCCGAGGTTCAACGCGATCTCGGTGGCGGGCGCGCACTTCCGCGACGCCGGCGCCAACGCCGTCCAGGAGATGGCGTTCACGCTCGCCGACGGGGTGACCTACTGCGACACCGTCGTCGAGCGCGGCCGGATGACGATCGAGGAGTTCGCGCCGCAGGTGTCGTTCTTCTTCTACACGCACGGCGACTTCTTCGAGGAGATCGCCAAGTACCGGGCGGGACGGCGGCGCTGGGCGACCATCGTCCGGGAACGCTACGGGGCCGCCACCGACCGGGCGTCGATGTTCCGGTTCGGCTGCGTCGCCGGCGGCGCCTCCCTCTACGCGCCGCAGGCGCGCAACAACGTCGTCCGGATCGCCTACGAGGCGATGGCGTCGGTGCTCGGCGGCGTCCAGTCGATGTTCACCGCCGCGTGGGACGAGCCGTTCGCCCTGCCCAGCGAGGAGTCGGCGACGCTGGCGCTGCGCACCCAGCAGATCCTCGCCCACGAGACGGGCGTCGCCCGGGTCGCCGACCCGCTCGGCGGCTCCTACTTCGTGGAGGCGCTCACCGACGCCACCGAGGCCCGCATCGTCGAGATCATGGACGATCTGGACCGGCACGGCGGGATGGTCCGCGCGATCGAGGACGGCTACCTGCAGGGCCTCATCGCCGACGAGGCGTACCGGATCCAGCGCGACATCGAGTCGGGGGCCCGGCCGGTCGTCGGCGTCAACCGGTTCGCCTCCGACGAACCGGCGCCCGAGATCGCCGCCTACGAACTGGACGCGGCCGGCCGGGACCGGCAGCTGAAACGGCTCGCGCGGGTGAAGGCGGAGCGCGATCCCGCGGCCGTCCGCGCCCGGCTCGCCGACCTCTCGCGCGCGGCCGAAGGCGAGGACAACCTGATGGGACCCCTGATCGACTGCGCCGGCGCCTACTGCACGGTCGGCGAGATGGTCGCTGCGCTGAAGGCGGTCTGGGGCGAGTTCCAGCAGCCGGTGGTGTTCTGATGCCGGCCCGCGTCCTGATCGCCAAGCCCGGCCTGGACGGCCACGACCGCGGCGCGAAGGTGGTCGCCCGCGCGCTGCGCGACGCCGGCTTCGAGGTGGTGTTCACCGGCATCCGCCAGCGCGTCGAGGACATCGTGGCCATCGCGCTGCAGGAGGACGTCGCGGTCGTCGGCCTCAGCATCCTGTCCGGCGCGCACCTGGCGCTCACCGCCCGCACCGTCGAGGGCCTGCGCGCCGCGGGCGCCGGCGACATCACCGTGATCGTCGGCGGCACCGTGCCCGCCGCCGACGTCCCGCGCCTGCGCGAGGCGGGCGCCGCCGCGGTGTTCCCGACCGGCACCCCGCTCGACGACCTCGTGGCGGGGG
>NZ_JBEYYT010000330.1:0-10976 GCF_040645715.1 Spirillospora sp. NPDC046719
CGAGGAACCGCTCGAACGGGCCGGCCAGCGCGGCGCGGGCGGCGTCGGGCGCGGCGGTGAGGGACGCGGCGACGAGGTCGGCGGGCTCCGCGCCGAGCGACGCGGCGACGGCCTGGTCGAGCCGCGCGACCAGGTGCGCGCGGAGCGCGGCGACGTCCGCGGCGAGCCGTTCGAGGTCCGCCTTCTGGCGGTTCAGCCGCTCGTTGACCTCCGGCACCATCCGGTCGTTGATCTGCGCGACCAGCGAGCCGATCCGGTCGTCGGTCTCGCGCAGCGACTCGGCCAGCCGGTCCTGCCCGGCGGCGAGCGGCGCCAGCTCCGCGGTCCGCTCGGCGGTGAGCCGCTCCAGCCGCTCGCGCTGCGCGGAGCGGAAGTGCTCCAGCTCGTCGCGGGTGTCCTTGAGCGCGGTGAGCTGGGTGCGGATGTCGGCGATCTCCGGTGCGCCGGCCCGCCGCCTGCGGTCGAACGCCAGGTAGAGCTCGCGGCCCGCGATCGCCAGGCAGAGCAGGACCAGGATCACCTTCATCGCGCCCTCCCAAGGGCCCCTTTTCGCCCGAGCAACATAGTTCACCGCGCGGGGGCCCCGGTAGTCCGCTCCGTCAGTGGTTGAGGTAGGCCAGGACGGCGAGGACGCGGCGGTTGGTGTCGTCGGTGACGGGCAGGTCGAGCTTGGCGAAGATGTTCGCGGTGTGCTTGGTGACGGCGCGCTCGGTCACGACCAGCCGCTCCGCGATCGCCGCGTTCGAGCGGCCCTGCGCCATCAGCTCCAGCACCTCGGTCTCGCGGGGGGTGAGCCGGCCCAGCGGGGTGTCGCGGGTGCCGCTGGCGACCAGCCGGGAGATGACCTCGGGGTCCATCGCGGTGCCGCCGGAGGCGACCCGGCGGACCGCGTCGACGAACTGGGCGGTGTCGAACACCCGGTCCTTCAGCAGGTAGCCGATGCCGCCGGTGCCGTCGGCGAGCAGCTCCCGGGCGTACAGCTGCTCGACGTACTGCGACAGCACCAGCACCGGCAGGCCCGGGATCCGGCGGCGCGCCTCCAGCGCCGCCTGCAGGCCCTCGTCGGTGAAGGACGGCGGCAGGCGCACGTCGACCACCGCCACGTCCGGGCGGTGGTCGACCAGTGCCTTCAGCAGCGAGGGCCCGTTGTCGACGGCGTCGGCGATCTCGAAGCCGTGCGTCTCCAGGAGGCTGACGAGGCCCTCTCTCAGGAGGGCGAGGTCTTCGGCGAGGACAACGCGCACGGCAGCTCCAGCGTGACGATGGTCGGGCCGCCCACGGGGGAGTTGAGGGCGAGCACGCCGTCGAATGTACCGATCCGCCGCTCGATCCCGCGCAGCCCGGTGCCGCCGGCCAGGGACGCGCCGCCGTGCCCGTCGTCGGTGACGGTGATGCGCAGCATGCCCCGCTCGTGCCGCATGTCGACCCAGACGCGGGACGCGCCGGAGTGCTTGGCCGCGTTGGTGAGGATCTCCGACACCGCGAAGTAGGCGGCGGACTCGACCGGCGGCTCGGGGCGGGCCGGCAGGTCGGCGCTGACCTCGACGTGCAGCGGGTGGTCGAGGGCGAGCGCCTTCACCGCGTCGCCGATGCCGCGGTCGGCGAGCACCGGCGGGTGGATGCCGCGGACGAGGTCGCGCAGCTCGTGCAGCGCCTTCGCGGACGACTCGCGGGTCTGCGCCAGCAGGATCCGCGCCTTCTCGGGGTCCTTGTCGAGCAGGTGCTCGATCGCGCCGAGGCTCATGCCCATCGCGACGAGCCGGGCCTGCGCGCCGTCGTGCAGGTCGCGCTCGATGCGGCGCAGCTCGGCGGCGGACGCGTCCACCGCGTCGGAGCGGGTCTCGGTGAGGTGCTGGACGCGCAGCGCGAGCCGGGACTTCTCGGTCGGGCCGAGGACGGCCTTGCCCCACCGCCCGTACACCCGCATCATCGCCGGGCCGAGCAGGTGACCGGCGACGACGCACAGCGTGGCGACGACCAGCGTCGAGCCGACCCGTCCGGCGTCGCGGCCGTAGCCGTCGGTGACGTGGATGTAGGCGTACCAGTCGCTGCCGCCGTAGTGGCCGATCATGTCGCCGGCGAACGTCGCGACGGCGTACCCCCACAGCCCGTACAGGATGAGCATGCCGGGCAGCGCCGCGGTGAACAGCGCGACGAACGGGTCGGCGGCCACCCACAGGTAGTCCCGCCAGGTGGCGGGGTCGGAGGCGAGCGCCATGAAGCGGCGCACCGCGCCCTTGACCCCGGGCTCAGGCGCGGGCTCGGGGAGGTACGGCCGCTCGATCCGGTGGCCCGTCCAGCGCTCGATCTTGTCGCGGTACACGTCGAGCTGCTTGCGCAGCGCCATCGTCGCGGACGGGAACAGCAGGATCCCCACGAAGCTCGAGATCAGCGAGATGACCGTGATGAACCACAGGCCCACGAAGGTCGCCGGGATCCCCAGGAACCACAGCCCGAGCCCGCGCCAGGGCGTCTTCAGCCGCCGCTGCCAGGGGGCCTCGCTCACCGGGCGTTCGCTCACCGCGTGCTCGTTCACCGTGTTCCTCCGGTCGTCGCCTGCCGTCGTGCGTCCAGTCTCCGGCCGGCGTCCGTCCAGCACAGTGTGCCCGCAACCCGGACGAGGGGTGTACCTGGATACACCCCTGGACGGTGTTCAGGGCCATGTCGGCGGGGCCGCCGCCCCTATTGGCTTCTTGGTGTCACCCCGCACCGACGACCCCCAGGGGACTCCCATGAGAAGGAACCTCGCCGCCGCGCTCGGCGGCTGGAGCGCGCGGCACCGGATGGCGGCCGTCCTCGGCTGGCTGCTGTTCGTCGTCCTGGCCTCGGTGCTGGGCGGCGCGGCGGGCCAGACCACGATGGCCGAGCACGAGCAGGGCGCCGGACGGTCGGCGCACGCCGAGAAGATCATCGACGACGCGGGCATCGACGACCCCGACTCGGAGACCGTGCTGGTCACCGGGCCCGCGGGGGCGCCGGAGACGGCCCGCGCCGTCGCGGCCGTCCGGGCGAACGTGCGGGCCACCGGGAAGATCACGGACCTGCGGCCGGACACGGTCGCGCGGGACCGGCGGCACGTGATCGTCCAGTTCACGCTGAAGAAGGCGCCGGACGGCGCGCCCGACCCGCTGCCCGCCGTCGAGGGCGCGGTCGCGAAGGCGCAGCGCGACAACCCGGGGGTGACGATCGGCGAGTTCGGCGGCGCGACGGCGGGCGCCTGGTTCGACAACGCGCTCGGCAAGGACTTCAAGCGCGCCGAGATGACGGCGGTGCCGCTGGCGATCGGGATCCTGCTCGTCGCGTTCGGCGCGCTGCTCGCCGCCGTCCTGCCGGTGGTGCTGGCGTTCACCGCCTACCTCGCGGCGGGCGGGCTGCTGGCCGTCGCCAGCCACGCGGTGCACGTGGACGACACGACGAACTCGGTGATGCTGCTGATGGGCCTCGCCGTCGGCGTCGACTACTGCCTGTTCTACCTGCAGCGTGAGCGCGAGGAGCGGCGCCGCGGCCGGGACCGGGAGGCCGCGCTGGCGATCGCCGCGGCCACCTCGGGACGGTCCGTGCTGGTCTCCGGCGTCACCGTCATGATCGCGATGTCCGGGATGTTCCTGTCCGGGCTGCTGCTGTTCAAGGGATTCGCGGTCGCGACGATCCTGGTCGTGTGCATCGCGATGCTCGGCTCGGTGACGGTGCTGCCCGCGCTGCTGTCGCTGCTCGGCGACAAGGTGGAGTTCGGCCGGATCCGGCTGCCGCGCCGGCGCGGAGCGGGCCGCGGTGAGCGCGCCGGTCGTCGCGGTGAGCGAGCCGGGGTCGTGGGGACGCTGCTCAAGCCCGTCCTGGCGCGTCCCGGGATCGCGGCGGTGCTGTCGGCGGGGCTGCTGCTGGCGCTGGCGGCGCCCGCGCTCGGCATGAAGACCGCGAAGCTCGGCATCGACCAGCAGGTCCCGCCCGGCGAGCGGATCGCGCGGACCTACACGGAGCTGAACAAGGCGTTCCCCGGCAACCCGGCGCCCGCGAACGTCGTGGTGAAGGCCCGCGACATCGACGCCCCGCAGGTGAAGGCGGCGATCGGGGAGCTGAAGCGGCGCGCCCTCGCGTCCGGCGAGATGAACGCGCCGATCGAGGTGACCGTGCACCGGAAGGCGAACGTCGCGGAGATCGAGGTGCCGCTCGCCGGCTCCGGGTCGGACGCCGCCTCGAAGCACGCGCTGCGGACGCTGCGGGACACGATCGTCCCGCAGACCGTCGGACGGGTCGCGGACGCGCCGGTGAGCGGGCAGCTCGCCTGGTCCACCGACTACAACGCGCAGCTCAGGCACGCGATCGTGCCGGTGTTCCTGTTCGTCATGGGCGTCACGTTCCTGCTGATGCTGGTGTTCTTCCGGTCCCCCGTCATCGCGCTGACCGCGATCGGCCTGAACCTGCTGTCGGTGGGCGCCGCGTACGGGGTGATGGTCGCGGTGTTCCAGCACGGCTGGGGGGACTCGCTGGTCGGGACGCGGGGCGCGGGCGCGCTGGAGTCGTGGATCCCGCTGTTCGTGTTCGTGGTGCTGTTCGGGCTGTCGATGGACTACCACGTGTTCGTGGTGTCGCGGATCCGCGAGGCCCGGGACCGGGGGCTCGACACCGCCCGCGCGGTCGGCGAGGGCGTCCGCGCCACCGCCGGGGTCGTGACCAGCGCCGCCGTCATCATGGTCGCCACGTTCGCGATCTTCGGGACGCTGTCGATGCAGGACTTCAAGCAGCTCGGCGTCGGCCTGGCGGTGGCGGTGCTGATCGACGCGACCGTCGTCCGGATCGTGCTGCTGCCCGCCGTGATGGCGCTGCTCGGCCGCGCGAACTGGTACCTGCCGCGCTGGCTGGGGTGGCTGCCGCGGGTCTCGCACGGCGAGGCCGCGCCCGTCCCGGCATCGGCGCCGCCCGCCGTCCCGGTCCCCTAGCCCTCCTCGGCCGGCCCTAGCCGGGCGGCGGCTGCTCGTACGGCTGCCGGAACGCGTCGTCCGGCGCGGGATGGCCGTACGGAGGCTGCTGCGGCGGCGGGGCCGGCTGCTGTACCGGTTGCTGGGCCGGGGGCGGCGGGAAGGCCGGTTGCGGGAGGGCCGGCGGGGGCGGGGGTAGGGCGGGCTGTGCCGGTTGCTCGACGGCACGGCCCGCCCTGCGCTCCTGGTAGGCGTCCCGGATGCGGCCGCCGAACCGCTTGCCCGCGTCCTGCACCTGCTGCGCGCGCTCGCTCGCCGCGACCTCGCGCAGCTTCCCGGCGGACTGCCGGCCGAGTTCCCGCAGCCGCTCGGCCCGCTCGGACTCGATCGCCTGCTGCACGCGCTCGTGCTGGGCGAGCCGCGCGGCGTTGTCGCGGGCGGCCTGCCCCACCACCTGCCCCGCGGCCTGGGCGCCGTCCCACGCGATGACGGCGCCCTGCCGCGCGGCCGCCGCGGCGCGCCGGTAGGCGCCCGCCCGCATGACGACGGTGCCGCCCACGAGGTCGGCGAGCGTGCGCCGCCGCCGGCCGGCGAGCGCGGGCAGGCTGTTGGCCAGGAAGGCGAGGACCGCGAGCGTCCACAGCAGGACGGCGAAGAAGAACAGGCCCTCGAGAAGGAGCACCCAGGCGAGCGCGTAGAGGCCGGTGCCCGACGCGGTCGTGAGCAGCGCCCGGCGCAGCGCGCGGCCCTTGCCAGGACCGGCCTCCGCGGAGGCGTGCCGGACGCGCAGGTCCATCGCGGCCTTCCCGGCCGTCCGCCCGGTCCAGGCGAGCCCGACGAACTGGTGGAGCAGTTCCGCGAGGACGAGCAGCAGCAGGGCCTGCTCGACGGCGGTGACGAACGTGCCCCAGGCCCCCGCGCCGAGCTCGCCCGCGGCCTTCGCCACGCTCCCGCCGGACACCAGCAGCTCGAACCCCGCCGACAATGCCTTGCGCGGCAGGTCCTCGGCGACGTAGGACTGCAGCCGCCCCCATGTCACGCCCGCGAGCAGCACGGCCACGCCGACCAGGATCGCGGCGTCGATCGACCAGGCCAGCAGCCGCCGGCCGCGGGGTGCCGCCTCGCTCGCGGGCCCGGACGGCCCGGGTGGCTCATACGTCCCGTATGGCGCATACGGCGTGTACGGCGCCGGGTGCGGTGGTGGAGCCGGGTGCGCGGGGCCCTGGTACGGGCCGCGATAGGGCTCGGGGAACGGGGAGGGCGGAGGGCCGTGCACGCGGGAACCCCTCTGGCTCGATGGAGATCATCGCGATCCTAGGGACCCCGCTCCCCGGCCGCCATCGGTTGACCGCGACTTGCCAGCGGGAGGCGCTCGTCTGCACCGATCCAAAACTAGGTTGAGGCTAAAAATAGCCTTGACCAAGTAAGTGGACTGAGCCTAAAGTTCGGTTCGACCTACTTACTTGGAGGTGTCCATGACCGCGCCCTCCCGCGCGCCCGCCGCGCCGGCCGCCGCCCCGGAACGGCTCGACCCGGCGCTGCTGAAGACGTCGTTCGTGCTGGTCCTCGGGCCGATCCTCGCCCTGCTCGACACGACGATCGTCGGCGTCGGCCTGGACGCGGTCGCCCGCGACCTCGGCGGCCCCGTCACGACCCTGCAGTGGGTGTCCGCCGGGTACCTGCTGGCGATCTCGATGGTGATGCCGCTCGCCGGCTGGGCGAGCGACCGGTTCGGCGCGCGGACGATGTGGATGACGTCCGTCGCGCTGTTCACCGCCGGGTCCGCGCTGTGCGGGCTCGCCTGGTCGGCCGGGAGCCTGATCGCGTTCCGGGTGCTCCAGGGGATCGGCGGCGGGCTGATCCAGCCGATCGGCCAGTCGATCGTCGTGCGGGCCGCCGGGCCGAAGCGGCTCGGCCGGGTCTTCGGCGTCACCGTCCTGCCGCTGACGTTCGCGCCCGTCCTCGGGCCGGTGCTCGGCGGGCTCATCGTCGAGCGGCTCGACTGGCGCTGGATGTTCCTGGTGAACGTCCCGCTCGGCCTGCTCACGCTGGTGCTCGCGGCCCGGTACGTCCCCGCGTTCGCCGGCGCCGCCGCCGGGGCGGCGCGGCGGCTGGACGTCCGCGGCCTCGCCCTGCTGTCGCCCGGCCTCGCCGCCGTCGTCTACGGCTTCTCCGAGGTCGGGACGGCCGGGTTCGGCGCGGCCCGCGTCGCCGTCCCGCTCGCCGCCGGGACGGTCCTGCTCGCCGGATACGGTGTCCACGCCCTGCGCCGCCGCGGCGCGGCGCTGATCGACCTCGGCCTGTTCGCCCGGCGCGGCTTCGCGGTCGCGACGGCCAACTCGTTCCTGCAGGGCGCCGCGCTCTACAGCTCCATGCTCCTGCTCCCGCTCTACTACCAGCAGGTCGAGCACGTGTCCGCGCTGGACGCCGGGCTGCTGCTCGCGCCGCAGGCCCTCGCCACCGCCGTCGTGACGCTCCTCGCGTCGCGGCTGGCCGACCGGATGGCGCCGCGCCCGCTGATTCTCACCGGGATCGCCGTCACCGTCGCCGGGACGGTCGCGTTCACGCAGGTCGGCTCGCACCCGGCGGGCTGGCTGCTGGTGCTGTCGCTGATGCTGCGCGGCGCGGGCCTCGCCCTCGTGATGGCGCCCGGCATGGCGGCCGTCTACGCGAGCGTCCGCCCGGACGAGACCGCCCGCGCCGCCGGAGCCGTCAACACCGTCAACCGGGTCGGGGGCTCGCTCGGCACCGCGGTGCTGGCCGTCGTCCTGCAGCGCTCGCTCGGCCACCACGCACCGGCCGCCGCGTACGGCGCCACGTTCTGGTGGGTGGTCGGGCTGTCCGCCCTGACGCTGATCCCCGCCTTCTTCTACCCCTCCCGCGACTCCCGGAAGGAGCGCGCATGAACCTGCGCATCACCCGCGAAGAGCGGCCGCGGCTGCTGACCGTCCACGCCCACCCGGACGACGAGTCGAGCAAGGGCGCCGCGACGCTCGCCAAGTACGCCGCCGAGGGCGCGGACGTCCTGGTCGCGACCTGCACGGGCGGGGAGCGCGGCAGCGTCCTCAACCCGGCGCTCGACCGGCCGGAGGTCCGCGCGGACCTGCCCGCGATCCGGCGCCGCGAGATGGAGGCGGCGCGGCGGATCCTCGGCGTCCGGCAGCGGTTCCTCGGCTTCACCGACTCGGGCCTGCCGGGCGACGGCGAGGCGCTGCCGGCGGGCTGCTTCGCGCTGGAGCCGCTCGCGGACGCGGCGCGCCCGCTCGTCGCGCTCATCCGCGAGTTCCGCCCGCACGTCGTGGTCACCTACGACGAGACCGGCGGGTACCCGCACCCCGACCACATCAAGACGCACGAGGTCACGGCGGAGGCGTTCGACGCCGCCGCGGACCCGGAGCGCTACCCCGGGACGGGACGTCCATGGCGGCCGGCGAAGCTGTACTACCAGGGCGCGTTCTCGCGCGACTGGTTCCAGGCGCTGCACGACGGGATGCTCGCACGCGGCCTGGAGTCGCCGATGGGGCCGGTGCTCGCGGAATGGCCCGACGGCGCCGCACCTCTGGAGATCACCACGCGCGTCCCGTGCGCGGAGTACTTCCCCGTCCGGGACCGGGCCCTCCTCGCCCACGCCACGCAGGTCGACCCGCACGCCGGGTTCATGCTGCACCCGCGCGACGTCGAGCGGGAGGTCTGGCCCACCGAGGACTACCGGCTCGCCCGCTCGCACGTCGAGACGCCGCTGCCGGAGGACGACCTGTTCGCCGGCCTCCGCCCGCCCGCCGCCGTGCGCTAGAGCGCGACGAAGGTGAGGCCGCGCTTCTTCATCTTCGGGATGACCTTGCGCAGCGCCGCGATGGTCTGCGAGCGGTCACCGCCGCCGTCGTGGCACAGCATGATGTTGCCGGCCTTGCCGCGCAGCATCGTCCGGCGGATGTGCCCGACGCCCGGCCGGGACCAGTCGCGCGGGTCGACCGCCCAGTCGATCGGCAGCATGTTGTGCTCGGCGACGAGCTCCAGGATCGTCTTCGACCACGCGCCGCCCGGCGAGCGGAAGAACTGCGGCTCGATGCCGGTGGTGTCGGCGATCCGGTCGCGCGCCTGCATCATCTCCTTCTTGACCCGCTTCCTCGGCAGGCCCGCGATGGTGATGGGGTGCGTCTCGGTGTGGTTGCAGATCTGGTGGCCGGCGGCGGCGACCCGGCGCACCAGCTTCGGCCACTCCTTCACCTGCTCGCCGATCATGAAGAAGGTCGCGTGGATCTCGTGCTCGGCCAGCAGGTCGAGCACCTTCGGCGTGTACTCCGGATGCGGGCCGTCGTCGATGGTGAGCGCGATCGTCTTCGGCGGCGGCGCCGGGGACAGCTGCGTCAGCTCGCGGACGGGCGTCTCCAGCGCGGTCAGCCGCGCCGTGGTCCACGACGCGGGGCGCGGCGTCGGCGTCGGGGACGGCGTCGGCGTCGGCTTCGGATGGATGACGGGCCGGGCCCGCGGCATGGGCACGGACGGCTTCGCCGAGGCGCGCGCCCCATGGGACGGATGCGCCTCGTCCGCGCCGATCGCGGTGAGGCCGACGGCGGCGGCCCCCATCAGCCAGAGCGCTCTGCGGCGGGACGTCCCGCCTGCCTCCACGTCCTCCACAAGTCCCACGCTATCGGGCTTTTCGCGTCCTTGAGCGGCCTTGCGGATCACAATCGACTCAAATGGGAAGAGCAGTTACAGAAGATCGTTTGGTCCGGGGGGTGGGGATGAGCGCGGGGCCCGCGGTCGGACCACTCCTGGCGATCGTCCTGGGCTCGCTCGCGGTGGCCGCGGCGGCGCTCGCGCGGTTCGGCCGGCTCGGTCTCGGACGGGACCTGGTGGTCGTCGCCGTGCGCGCGACGGTGCAGCTCGCGGCGGTGTCCGCGCTGATCGCGGCGGTGCTGCGCGACGCCGGCTACACGGCCGCGTTCATCGCCGGCATGGTGGTCATCGCCGTGGTGACGGCGGGCCGCCGCATCACCGGCGCGCTGCGCGCCGGCGCATGGACGACCGCGCTGCCGATCGTCGCGGGCGTCGCGCCCGTCCTCGCGCTGCTGCTCGCGTCGCGGCTCGTCCCGTTCCGCACCGTGTCGGTGCTGCCGATCGCCGGCATCTTCATCGGCGGCGCCATGTCGGCGACCGGGCTGACCGGGCGGCGCGCGCTCGACGAGCTGGCCACGCGGCGCGGCGAGTACGAGGGCGGGCTCGCGCTCGGGCTGATGCCGCGGGACGCGGCGATGGAGGTGTGCCGCCCGGCCGCCGCGCTCGCGCTGTTCCCCGTGCTCGACCAGACCCGGACGGTCGGGCTCGTCACGCTGCCCGGCGCGTTCGTCGGCGTGCTGCTCGGCGGCGCCGACCCCGTCCAGGCGGGCGCGACGCAGCTGCTGGTGCTCATCGGGCTGCTCGCCATCGAGGTCATCGCGGTGCTCATCACGCTCGAACTCGTCGCGGCGGGCGTCCTCACCCGGGCGGGCCGGCGGCCGCCGGACGGCCGTAGTCGGCGGAGATGGCGTCCGCGGTCGCGAGCAGGCCGGTGAGGTCGCCGCCGTCCGGGACGGTCACCGCCGCCACCACGTCTCCCGCCGCGTCGCGGACCGGCGCGGCGGCGTAGCGGCCGGGCGCGCCCGCGCGCGCCAGGTCGTCGAGCAGCGCGGGCGGGCCGGTGACCAGGCGGGCCGCGCCGCCGGTCGCCGCGTTCAGCCGCGCCAGGTGCGGCGTCGCGTCGGCGCGCACGTCGCGGGCGCCGGGACGGCCGGGGGCGTCGGCGAGCGCGGCGAGCTCCCCGAGCCGCGCGCCGAGGTGGAAGCGGTGGTTCTCGTCGCGGCGCACGAAGCGCTCGGCCTCCAGCGTGCGCAGCAGCCGCAGGACGGTCGTCTTGTGGACGCCGAGCCGGCCGGCCAGCTCGTCCAGGTTGCGCGGGCCGTCGCCGAGCTCGATCAGGATGCTCAGCCCGCGTCCGAGGCTCTGGCTCATCGGGTTCCCTCCTCCCGGCGGCCGATGCCGGAGCGCAGCGTACCCGCGGCCCCGCACCGCCGGAGCCGC
>NZ_JBEYYT010000331.1:0-10913 GCF_040645715.1 Spirillospora sp. NPDC046719
CGCCCCCGCCCGGACCCTCCCCGCCCGCCGGCGCCGGCGCCTGCGGGGCCTCGCCGCGGCGGCCGTGCTGGCCGCCTGCGCCATCGCCCCGGTCTCCGGCCCCATCGGCTCCGCCGCCGCGCAGGCCGCGCCGCTGCGCGAGGTGATGTTCGTCGGCAACAACTGGGACGGCACCGCCGACGTCATCAACCCCAGCGGCGACTTCGCCAAGATCGGCCGTATCGACGTCGTCCCCGACAAGGCCCAGCGCCTCACCGAGATCTACACCAACCCCGTCCGCCTCGCCGTCTTCCTCGGCATCCGGGCGACCGCCGGCGAGGGGCACGACCAGCTCGTCGACGACCTGTACTCCACCCCCGACGGCAGTGCCCTCGTCGCCTCGCGGCCCAGCTTCGGCGACGTCGTCTCCATCGACCTGACCACCGGGAAGGTCAGGTGGCGCTTCCAGGTGTCGGGCTACCGCGCCGACCACATGGCCGTCTCGCCCGACGGCACCAAGGTCGCGGTCTCGGCCTCGCTCGGCAAGACCGTTCACGTGCTGGACATCAACACCGGAAAGCAGCTCGGGTCGTTCGCCTCCGGCGACAAGCCCCACGAGAGCATCTTCACCGCCGACGGCAAGTACATCTGGAACATGTCCATCGGCAACGTCGAGACCGACCTCGACGACCCGTCCCTCGACTGGACCAAGGGCGACCGGCACATCACCATCGCCGACGCGACCACCTACAAGGTCGTCAAGACCATCGACATGCGCTCGCGCCTGGACGCGTTCGGCCGCAAGGACCTGTCCAACGCCGTCCGCCCGGCGGTGTTCACCCCCGACTTCTCCAAGCTGTACTTCCAGGTCTCCTTCTTCAACGGCTTCATCGAGTACGACGTCGCCACCGACAAGATCACCCGCATCAGGACGCTGCCGAAGAACCCCGCGACCAGCGACGACCGGACCACCTTCGTCAACGACTCGCGCCACCACGGCCTGTCCATGAGCCCCGACGGCGCCAAGCTGTGCGTCGCCGGGACCATGGACGACTACGCGACCGTCGTCGACCGCGCCACCCTCCAGGAGGGCCCGCTCGTCACCGCGTCCAAGCCGTACTGGGCCACCGTCAGCGGCGACGGCCGCGACTGCGTCATCTCCGAGAGCGGCGCCGACCAGGTCACCGCGATCGACTTCGCCACCGGCCGCAAGGTCGTCTCCGTGCCGGTCGGCGACCACCCGCAGCGCGTCCGCATCGCCCACATCCCCGCCGGCTGGACCAGTCCCACCACCTGATCCCCTCGGCCCGCCGGGAGGCAAGGCGAGCCGCGCGGCGCGCCCTGCCTCCCGCACGCGGCCTTGCGCGGTTCGGTGTCCGGCTGCCGGGTATGCGGCGCCCATGGGGCTTACACATGGCAGATCGCGGCCGGCGCGCGGCCGGGCGCTGGCCGGGACGGTCGGCGCCGCCGCGGGCGCCGCGGCCACCGCGAGCCTGATGCTCGGCCGTAAGGCGGCCACGCTGAGCAGGACCGGCAAGGGGCACCCGCTCAAGCACCGCGCGCTCGACATGGCGGCCGGCGCCATGCAGACGAAATACCCGCTCCAGGCGATGAGCACCTACCTGAACGGCTTCCACATGTACGCCGACGACATGGGGCGGCAGGTGGAGGCGTCGCATTTCTGCATTCACCTCCAGCATGACCTGCACCAGTGCGTGATCTTCGATCGGAACGCGCCCGACGCCCGCCTCATCGGCATCGAGTACATCATCACCAGGGAGCGCTTCGAGGGTCTGCCCGACGACGAGAAGCGGCTGTGGCACAGCCACCACTACGAGGTGAAGTCGGGCATCCTGGTGGCCCCGGGCATCCCCGACATGGCCGAGCGGGCCTACTTCGAGGACCTCGTGACGACCTATGGGAAGACGTTCCACACGTGGCAGTACGACCGCGACGACTTCCCGTACGGAGTCCCGCAACTGATGATGGGCCTGACGGAGGACGGCCAGGCCGACGAGGAGCTGATCCACTCCCGCGACCGCAGGCTCGGCGTCTCGACGCCGGGCAAGCGGCAGGACCGGGACGGCATCCCGATGCCGGAGGAGACGGCCTTCAGGCGGTGAGGCGCCCGAGGCCCTCGTAGGCGGCCGCGATGACCTCCATCCCCCGCTCGTCGTCAGCGGGTTCGCGCATCTGGTTCGTCACGTACGCCACCGCCATGCGGTCGCCGGGTTCGACCACGACGATCGAGCCGCCCCAGCCGCCCCACCCGAAGGCGCTGCCGAACAGCCCGTAGCCCAGGCCGTACCGGACCGGCATGCCCAGGAGGCGGTCCACGCCCTGGAACTGTTCCTCCCGCGCGCGATCACAACCCGCTTGCGACAGCAGCCGCCGTCCACGGATCGCGCCTCCGCAAGCCATGACCGACTGCACGAGGGCGACCGAGCGGGCGTTGCCGAATCCGCTCGCCGCCGGGATCTGCGCACGGCGCCAGGCGACGCTGTTGCCGTCCCGCACCCGTACGGTGGTGGCGGCGGTCGCGGGGGACGCGCCACTGCCGGGCGCGCTGGCGGCATAGCCCTCGTCCCGCGACGGCGGCGGGACCGTGAGCGCCACCCGGTGGTCGTGCTCGGCGGGCAACCCGATGTGGAAGTCCGCGCCCAGCGGCGCGGCGACCTCCTCGGCGAAGAACCCGCCGACGCTCCGGCCCGTGATCCGGCGGACGACCTCGCCGACGAGGAACCCCTGGGTGAGCGAGTGGTACCCGGCCGTGCTCCCCGGTTCCCACTGCGGAGCCTGCGCGGCCAGGCGGGCGGTGGCGGACGGCCAGTCATACAGCTCCTCGACCGGACCGTCCCAGTCGGGCAGCCCCGCCGTGTGCGAGAGGAGGTGCCGCACCAGCACCTTCTCCTTGCCCGCCGCGGCGAACTCCGGCCAGTACCGCGCGACCGGCGCGCCGAGGTCGAGGTCGCCGCGGTCGGCCAGCACCAGCGCGCACAGCGCCGTCATCGTCTTGGTGACCGACCAGACGTTGGTGATCGTGTCACGCCGCCAGGGGACCGTGCGGTCCGCGTCGGCGAACCCGCCCCAGACGTCCGCGACGGGCTCGCCGTCCACGAAGACCGCGACCGAGCCGCCCGCGTCCCCGCCGTCCAGCAACCCGGCCAGCGCCTCGGACACCGCGGAGAACGGGGCGTCGCAGGACCCCTGAATGTCGGCCATGCGTAGTATTCAGCGCCCATGCTCCGCCGGAAGCAACCGGATTTCTCCGCGACCGAGCGCCGACGGGACGGCGGCCGGGGTTCGCGCAAGCGGCGGCGCGGGGTCGATTTTGTGGCCAACCTCGGCTAGAGCGGTGTGTAGCCGCCCGATCACTGCTTGACTCGGGAGTGGACGAGGTCGCCGGCCGTGAGGAGAGCACGGTGTCGCTGTATCTGATCAAGGGCCAGTACCGGATCGTGCACAGCCAGCCCGACGGGGACTCCGTGCACTTCTTCCCCAGCGCCGCGGACGCGTTCACGCGCCTGCACCTGAACGTGCGCCTCGGCGCGAGCGGCGCGGCCCAGCTGCGGCTGGACGCGATCGACGCGCTGGAGACCCACTACACGCCGCCCGGCCACGGCGGCCACACCATGCACCAGCCGCTGGAGCTCGCCCACGCCGCCGGCGCCCGGCTGCTGGAGCTGATCGGGTTCTCCGGCGTGGTCCGCGACGGCGAGGTCGTCACCAGCGCGACCCCGGACGCCACCCCCGGGTACATCCTGACCCGGTTCGGCGACAAGTACGGCCGCCCCGTCGCGTTCGCCTTCGCCGGCGACACCGACCGGCCCGACCTGGAGCCGGTGTTCACCGACCCGGCGCTGCTGAAGACGAGCGTGAACCACCGGCTGCTGGCCGACGGCCTGGTCTACCCGACCTTCTACAGCAAGCTCTACCCCGACCTGCGCGCCACGCTGACCGAGGCCGCCGACGCCGCCCGCGCGGCGAGGACGGGGGTCTGGGCCGCCGACGCCACCACCGGCGGCGCCACCGTCCACGCCCAGGACGACCTGTCCGAGCGGCTGGTCATCCTGCCCAAGCTGTTCCGCCGCCTCGCCGAGTACTACGCCCTCACGCCGGGCGACCCCTCGCTCGCCGGCTTCAAGGCGTACATGGCCACCCTCAACGACCGGCTGTACGTCATCTCCGACGCCCACGCGACCGGGTTCGACACCGTCATCGAGGTCACCGGCGACACCGTCCGGCTCACCAAGCCCATCACCGACCTGATCTTCATCGAGGGCTAGCCCGGACGCGCCGGGGCGGCGTCGGCGTCGAGCCCTGCCGGATGATCCGCGCCTGACCGGCCCGCCCGCCCCCTGTCCGGCGGGCGGCGGCGTCAGTCGGCGGTGAGGGTGTCGAGGTCGTGCGCGGCCTTGACGAGGAGGTCGTGCATGGCCTTCTCCGCGCGGTCCGGGTCGGCGTCGCGGACGGCGTCGAGGACCGCGCGGTGGCTCGGGACGGGGTCGTCGTGGGGACGGACGCCGTGCACGAGGCGGTCGCGTTCGGCGAGGCCGACCTCGATGACGACCTCCATCCGCTCCAGCAGCTCGTTGTGGGTGGCGGTGAGCAGGCCGCGGTGGAAGTCCAGGTCGGCCTGGACGGCGCGGGCGAGGTCGCCGTCGGCGGCCTTCATGGCGGCGAGGGCCCCGTCCAGGGCGGCGAGGTCGTCGGGGGTGCGGCGCAGGGCCGCGTAGCGGGCCGCCTGGGGCTCGATGATGCCGCGCACCTCGGCCAGGTTCTGCAGGAACGCCTGGTCGTCGCGGTTGGCGAACTGCCAGCGGATGACGTCGGGGTCGAGGAGGCTCCAGTCGGAGCGGGGGCGCACGAACGTGCCCCGCTTCTGCCGCGAGGCGACCAGGCCCTTCGCCGCGAGCACCTTCAGCGCCTCGCGCAGCGCGGTGAGGCTGACGTCCAGCTCGTCGCCGAGCGCCGCCACGTCGATGGTGTCGCCGGGGTTCAGCTCACCGCCGAGGATGCGTCGCGCGATCTCCTGCACCGTCTGGCCGTGCAGTCCGCGCTCCGAGTAGCGCACCACGGGAGGCCCCCTCCTTCGCTCGTCCGCCGAGTACCCTAGCCCTCGCAGTGTAATCATAAATTAGGAATTAATATTGACAGCGCCCGGCCGGGGGCATTAGACAAGGTCAGCAGGTTGCCGGAACGAGGAGTACGTCGATGAAGCATGCCAAGCGCCGTCTGGCGGCCGTGCTCATGGCGGTCGCGGCGGTCCTGGCGGTCACGGCCGCCTGCGGCCGGGTGGGCGAGCACGGGCGCATCGGCGTCGTGTACCTGAACGCCGAGGGCTACTACGCGGGCGTGGAGCGCGGGCTGCGCTCGACGCTCGGCCATGGGGACCGGGACCCCCAGCTGGTGCAGACCAACATCCAGTCGGACCCGGCCAAGGAGAGTTCGTTCATCAACACGATGAGCTCGGCGAAGGTCGACGCGCTCATCGTGTCCCCGGCGTCGGCGACGGCGTCGATCCCGGCGCTGCGCCTCGCCAAGGAGAGCGGCGTCCCGGTGATCTGCTACAACACCTGCATCGAGGACGCGCAGGCGCGCAAGTACGTGCAGTCGTTCGTCCTCGGCGACCCCGCCGAGTTCGGCCGGGTCAGCGGTGAGCAGATGGCCGCCTACTTCCTCGCCGCCGGGAAGCGCGCCCCCAAGGTCGGCGTGATCAACTGCGAGCAGTTCGAGGTCTGCATCCAGCGCCGGCAGGGCTTCGAGAAGGCGCTCAAGGCGCGGGTGCCGGGCGCGAGGATCGTGGCGAACCAGCAGGGCCTCGCGCTGGACGAGGCCGTCGAGCGGGGCGAGCAGCTGCTCACCGCGCATCCCGACATCGACGCCTTCTACGGCGAGGCCGGGTCGCAGATGCTGGGCGCGGTGCGGGCCGTCGAGGCGCGCGGCAGGGCCGGCAGGACCGCCGTGTTCGGCGGCGACATGTCGGTCGACGCCGCCAAGAAGCTGCAGGACGGACGGGTCCTGAAGGGCGTCGCCGACATCTCCGGGATCAAGGTCGGGCGGCTGGCGGCCCAGGCCGCGCGGGACGTGCTGGCGGGCCGGCCGAGCGACCGGTTCGTCATCCCCGCGCCGATCGACCGGTACCTCGGCCCGAAGGACGGGGCGCGCTGGCTTCAGGAGCACTCCGATGGCATCCCGTAACCCCGAGAAGAGGAGCCGTATGAGCACGCCGCTGGTACGCGTCGCCGACGTCACCAAGCACTACCCGGGCGTCCGGGCGCTGACGGGGGCGAGCCTGGAGATCGAGGCGGGCGAGGTCCGCGCGCTCCTCGGCCGCAACGGCGCCGGGAAGTCCACCCTGATCAAGGTGCTGTCCGGGGTCGAGCGCGCCGACGCGGGCACGGTCGAGATCGGCGGCGCCCCGCTCGGCGACGGCGGCGTCCGGCGCGCCGGCGAGCTCGGGGTGCGGACCGTCCACCAGGAGCTCAGCCTGGTGCCGGGGATGACGGCCGCGGAGAACCTGTTCCTCGGCGCGTGGCCGCGGTCGGCGGCGGGCCGGGTCGACCACCCCGCGATGCGCCGCGCGGCCCGGGAGGTCTTCGACCGGCTCGGCCTGGACATCGCCCCGGACGCGCAGGTCGGCGCGCTGCCGCTGGCCGAGCAGCAGCTCGTGGAGATCTGCCGGGCGGTGCGCCGCGAGCCGCGGCTGCTGATCCTGGACGAGCCGACCAGCGCGCTCGCCGCGGCCGAGGTGGAGACCGTCCTGGAGGCGGTCCGGCGGATCGCCGCGAGCGGCGTCGCGGTCGTCTACGTCAGCCACCGGCTCGACGAGATCCGGCGGATCGCGCGGACCGCGACCGTCATGCGGAACGGCGAGGTGGTCGGGACCGTCGACATGGCGACCACCTCCACCGAGGACGCGGTCGCGATGATGCTCGGCTCGGCGTACGAGGCGGCGGTCCGGCCGCGGGCCCGCGCCGTGGACCGCGACGGCACGCCGCTGCTGTCGGTGTCGGGGCTGAGCGTCCCGCCGAAGGTCGCCGACGTGTCCTTCGACCTGTACCCGGGCGAGATCCTCGGGCTGGCCGGGCTGATGGGGTCGGGCCGCACCGAGGTGCTGCGCGCGATCGCCGGGTTCGAGCCGGCCGCCGCCGGGACCGTCCGGGTGGACGGCCGGGAGGTGCCGCGGGTGACCGCGGCCGGGATGAAGCGCCGCGGCGTCGGGCTGACGCCGGAGGACCGCAAGAGCGAGGCGATCGTCCCGCTGCTCGGCGTCGGCGAGAACATGGTGATGTCGGACTTCCGGGCGGTGAGCAGCGGCACGTCCGTGGTGCCGGCCCGGATCGACCGGGCCGCGCGCGGGCTGATCGAGCGGCTGTCGATCGCCACCGCCTCCACCCGCACCCCGATCGCCGCGCTGAGCGGCGGCAACCAGCAGAAGGCCGTGATCGGCCGGTGGCTGCACGCGGGCAGCCGGATCCTGCTGCTGGACGAGCCGACGCGCGGCGTGGACGTGGAGGCCAAGGAGGGCATCTACCGGCTGGTCCGGGAGCTGGCCGACCGGGGCGCCGCCGTGCTGTTCGTGTCCGGCGAGCTGGAGGAGCTGCCGCTGGTGTGCGACCGCGTCATCGCGCTGCGCGGCGGGACGGTCGCCGCCGAGTTCACCGGCGACGA
Source organism: Spirillospora sp. NPDC046719 (assembly GCF_040645715.1). NCBI lineage: Bacteria > Bacillati > Actinomycetota > Actinomycetes > Streptosporangiales > Thermomonosporaceae > Spirillospora > Spirillospora sp. NPDC046719. The sequence goes on from NZ_JBEYYT010000331.1 coordinate 7,654, forward strand.
GGTGACCGTGGACGCCGTGCTGTCCGCCGCGATGGCGGCCTGAGTGACCCGCCCTGAGAGACGAGGAGAGACCATGACCACCACTCGGACCGTCCCGCCGCCCGGCGGGACGCGCATCACGGGCGTGGCGGGGCGCCTGCTGAACGGCCGGTCGCACCAGCTGAACGAGATCGGCCTGCTGGTCGCGATCGTCGCGCTGTACGTGGCGCTCGGCAGTTCCGCCGCGGGCTTCCTGTCGGTGCACAACCAGCTCGGCATCCTGCGGGACGCCGCCACCGTCGGCATCGCCGCCTGGGGCGTCACCCTGGTCATCATCGCCGGGGAGATCGACATCAGCATCGGCCCGGCGACGGCGTTCTCCTCGGTGCTGGTCGCCAAGGGCGCCACCGAGTGGGGCCTCGGCGTCGGCGGCGCGATCGTGGTGACCCTGCTGCTCGGCGTGGTGTGGGGCGCGATCGCGGGGTGGCTGCGCGCGGTGTTCGACGTGCCGTCGTTCATCACGACGCTCGGGCTGTGGAGCATCCTCGGCGGCCTCGGGCTGTATCTCACCGACGCGCTGCCGGTGACGCTGCCCGACAGCGGCGTGTTCGACGTGCTCGGCGGGGACGTCGCGGGGATCCCGACGTCGGCGATCGTGATGCTGGTGCTGTTCGGGGTCTTCGCCTACGTCGCCCGGTTCACCGCGTACGGGCGGTCGGTCTACACGATCGGCGGCAACGCGGGCGCGGCGCGGCTGGCGGGCATCAACCTGACCCGGATCCGGGTGCTGCTGTTCGCCACGACCGGGCTGCTGTCGGCGGTCACCGGGATCCTGCTGGCGGCCCGGCTCGGCTCCGGCAGCGGCGGCGCGGCGTCCGGGCTGGAGTTCGACGTGATCGCGGCGGTGGTCATCGGCGGGACGGCGCTGGCCGGGGGCCGCGGCGGGATGCTCGGCACCCTGCTCGGCGTCGTGTTCATCACCGTGATCGGCAACGGCCTGGTGCTGCTCGGCGTGGACTCCTTCCTGCAGAACGTGGTGCGCGGCGTGATCATCGTCGGCGCCGTACTGATCAACGTGGTGGTCGCGCGGCGCGGACGCGCCGGCGCGGCGGCCTGAAAGGGGGCGGTGTGACCGTGACATCGACGACGCGGCCCGCGGGCGCCGAGGGGGCGCCCGCGCGGATGGAGGGCGTGTTCCTGCCCGGCGACTCCACCGCCGTGCTGCGGGAGTCCGACGTGCCGGAGCCCGGCCACGGGCAGGTGCTGATCGAGGTCGGCGCGTCCGGCATCTGCGGCAGCGACATCGGCTACATCTACCGGGGCTACAAGGGCTACCGCGGCGTGGACGGCCCCGCCTACCGGGGAGTGATCGCGGGGCACGAGCCGTCCGGCCGGATCGTCGCCGCCGGGCCGGGCGTGCGGCGGTTCGGCGTGGGCGACCGCGTCATCGTCTACCACATCGTGGGCTGCGGGCTCTGCGACAACTGCCGCCGCGGCCACTACATCAGCTGCGACTCCGGCCGCGAGTCCTACGGGTGGCAGCGCGACGGCGGGCACGCCCCGTACCTGCTCGCCGAGGAGCGGACCTGCGTGCCGTTGCCGGACGAGCTGTCCTACGTCGACGGCGCGCTGATCGCCTGCGGGTTCGGCACCGCCTACGAGGGGCTGCGCCGCGCCGGGGTGAGCGGCGACACCGACCTGCTGGTGGTCGGGCTCGGCCCAGTCGGGCTCGCCGCCGGGATGATCGGGCGCGGCATGGGCGCGCGGAAGGTGATCGGCGTCGAGCCGTCCGAGGCGCGCCGCGCCTGGGCCGGGACGCTCGGCGTGTTCGACGCGACCCTGCCCGCGGGCGACGGCACGGCGGAGGCGGTCGCGGACCTCACCGGGCGCGGCGGCGCGGGCGTGACGATCGACTGCTCGGGGACGCGCCCCGGCCGGAGCCTCGCGCTGGAGGCGGCGGCCGAGTGGGGCCACGTCTCGCTGGTCGGCGAGGGCGGCGACCTGTGCACCGAGGTCTCCGACACGCTGCTGCACAAGCAGCTCACGATCCACGCGTCCTGGGTGACGTCGCTGCCGGCGATGAGCGAGCTGGCGCGCAACCTCGTCGGCTGGGGGCTGCGGCCGGAGAAGACGGTCAGCGACGTCTTCCCGCTGTCGCGGGCCGGCGAGGCGTACGCGCTGGCCGCCGGCGCGAGCAAGGGCAAGGTCGTGCTCGTCCCGGACGCGGCGCAGTGACGGCCGGAACCGGTGCCGTCGCGGGAGCCGTGCACGTCGAGACCGACACGTCCGGCCCGTACGAGGTGGTGTGGCTCGGCAACGGGGCGCTGCGGCTCGGGATCGCCCCGGCGCTGGGCGGACGGCTGCTGAGCCTCGTCCACGACGGCGACGAGCTGCTGTGGCGCAACCCGGCGCTGCTCGACGACCGGCTGCACCCCGTCGGCGGGCACCGGCCGGAACGCACCTCGGGGCCGATGGCGAACTGGCGCAACTACGGCGGTGACAAGACCTGGCCGGCGCCGCAGGGCTGGTCGTCGCCGGGGGAGTGGGCCGGGCCGCCCGACCCGGTGCTCGACTCGGGCCCGTACGCGGCCGAGGTCCGCGCGGGTTCGGACGATGCGGCGGTGGTGCTGGAAAGCGAGCACGATCCGCGGACCGGGCTGCGGCTGCGCCGCGAGATCCGGTTGCGCGCCGGTGAGCCCGGCTACGACCTGCGCGTCTCCGCCGTCAACGGGTCGCCTGCGCCGGTGCGGTGGGCGGTGTGGAACGTCGCCCAGTACCCGGGTGGTGGAACGGTCCAGGTCAGCGTGGGGCCGGGCTTCGGCGAACCGGTCGAGCTCGCGGTCGGCACGGCCGCGCCCACCTGGACGCGCCCGCGCCCGGACACCGTCGAGGTGCCCGCGCAGGACGCCGTCGGCAAGCTCGGCTTCCCGCACGCCACGGGACGCCTGGCCTACACGCGGGCCGGGCGTCGCCTGACCATGGAGTTCGACGTCCACGACGGCGCCCCGTACCCGGACGGCGGCTCGCGCGCCGAGGTGTGGATGGAGCATCCCCTCGACCGTCCGCTGGAGCACCTCGGCGGGCTGGCGCCGCCCGCCCGGATCGTCGAGTGCGAGGCGCTCGGCCCGTGGGAGACGCTCGCGCCGGGAGCGGAGACCGCGCTCGGCGTCCGCGTGACGGTCGCGCCGGCCGGCGAGGGAGGTGGGACGCCGTGACCGCGACGCGCCCGGTCGCCGTCGTCAACGGCGCCGCCCAGGGGATCGGCGCGGCCACCGCCCGCC
>NZ_JBEYYT010000332.1:0-10850 GCF_040645715.1 Spirillospora sp. NPDC046719
CGGCGGCGAGCACCTCCAGGGCCGCGGCGCCGGACGCGTCCCACTCCGCGCGGGCGAGGTCGCCGAGCACCGGCCCGACCTCCTCGACCAGGCGCGGTGCGGCGCGCCGCCGCGCCGTCCTGGCGGGCGGGACCTCCTCCGGCACCGGCGCTTCGGGCGGCCGGGTGCCGGGAAGCGCGTCCACCCACGCGCGGAACGCGCGGTCCAGTTCCTCGCCGGGCGCCTCGTTGAACCGCGCCGCGATCTCCGAGACCCGCCAGCCGCGCGACTGCGGCCGCAATGGGCTGACCTCCGCGTTGGCGACGAGGACGCCCTTGCGGTCGTAGAGGCCGAGCAGGGCGACGCGCCCCTCGCGGGCGTCCTCGATGTACATGGGCCCGGCGATGCAGTTGCCCATGTAGTCCGACCACTCGGCCAGGTCGCGCGCGTTGCGGGCCACCCGCACCCGGACCCCCGCGCCGGGCACGGCCGCCCCGTCGGCGGCGACCAGGGGCGGCGGCACCTTGAAGTCGCCGGTCAGCGCCGCGCGGATCGCCGTTCCGGCGGCCAGCCCGTCGGTGAACGCGGTCCAGGTGCGCGCGCCCTTCGGCGGGGCGCCGCCGAGCTCGACGAGCTGCGCGGCGCCGGACACGGCGAGCGTCACCGAGCCGAGCCGGGGCGTGAGCGGCTCTGGGTCCTCCGGCGGCGGGTCGTGGTCGAACCAGGGGGCGCCGGTCCCGTTCACCGAGCGCGCCGCGTCGTGCCCGTGCAGCCGGGCGAGCGCGTCGATCAGGTCGACGTACCAGAGCAGGTCGCCGGCGAGCTCCTCGCGGTCGCGCAGCGGCCCGCGGTCGCCGAGGAGCGGGCCGGTCCACGGCGGGATGCCGTCCCACTCGGCGGGCGGGCGCGCGTCGCTGTACCCGGCCGCGTCGCGCCAGGCCCCGAGGCCGGTCGCGCCCCAGTCGCGCAGCACGTCGGCGCGGTGCCCGATCATCCGCTCCATCACCGTCTCGACGGTCTCGATGACGAGGAGGGCGAACTCCCGCGCGCGCGTCAGCCGCGGTTTGACGAAGCCGATGAGCCGCGCGTCGACCGGCCCCCCGGCGGACAGCCTGCGGTGGATCTCGCCGGCGTGGACGGTGGGCCGGGAGGGCAGCCCGCCGTCGCGGCGGCGGCCGTCGGCCCACGCGGGGCACTGCTCGACGACGGCGGCGAGGAGGGGCGCGCTGCGGGCCAGGCCCTCCTCGTAGCCGTGGTCGGCGACGGCGACGGCCGTCCGGAGCAGCGCGGTGGCGGCGATCGCGTCCTCGAAGGCCCGGACGAGCTGTTCGCGCCAGTAGCCGTCGGGCGGGATCCACCGCGCGGCGTCGGCGAGCGTCGGCTCGCCGGCGCCCAGCGTCCGCATCATCCAGCCGACGACCAGGTCGTCCTCGTGGCGGGCGCGGCGTTCGCGCAGGTCGGAGAGCCGGTCGCGGCGGCCCTGCGTGGCCATGCGGCGGGCGCGGCGGCGGGCCCGGTCCCGCTGGTCGAGGACCAGCGACCACAGGTCGAGGAGCAGGTCGAGCCGGCGCGGGCGCGGCACCCCCTCGAACGCCCGGCCCAGGTACCCGGCGAGCACGGACGGCGGGCCCGGCACGGCGGTGCCGGGGCCGTCCAGGCCGAGGACGCGCTCCAGCTGCTCGGGCCCGAGGACGTCGCTCGCGGCGGACGCCAGGTGCAGCGCGGCCCAGCGCCCGTCCGCGGCCGCCTTCGCCGCCGCCGCGCCCACCCGCCGGGTGACCGAGGGGCCGAACAGCGCGACGAGGAACCCGGCCCGGTCCCCCAGCCGTCCCGCGTTCTCCGGCCCGAGCACCCGCAGCGCGGCGAGGACCGCGTCGCGCTGGTCGCCGCGCGCCCCGTCCAGCCGGGCCGACCGGAACCCGGCGCCGAGGTCGACGCCCGCGCCGGCGGCCGTCGCCCCGCCCGCCTCGACCAGCGCGGACAGCTCCGCGAGCGCGCGCCGGACGTCCTCGGCGGCGGCGTCGGCGGGGCCCAGCGCGACGGCCGCGCCGGGCCGCTCGGACGGGCCGCCGGTGACCCGCTCCGGACCGGACGGACCGGCCGTCCACGCGGCCAGGTCCGAGGCCACCACGCCGCCCGCGAGCCGAACCTTCACGCCGGTGATTCTGCTCGCCCCGCCCCGGCCCGTCGACCCGATTTCCGCCGGTTCGCCGGTTCCGGGTCAGGGCCGGTACGGGACGGCGAAGAGGGCGGCGAGGAGCGCGGCGCAGCGGGCCAGGTCGGCGGCCTGGATGTGCTCGTCGGCGGCGTGCGCGCCGCGCCCGCGCGGGCCGAGGCCGTCGAGCGTGGGCAGGCCGCGCGAGCCGGGCAGGTTCGCGTCGCCCGCGCCGGCCGCCGGACGGCCCTGGACGGTCTGGCCGAGCGCGGCGCCGACCTCCGCCAGGTGCGCCAGCAGCGGGTTGGCGGGGTCCTCCGGCCAGGTCGGCCGGGACGTCAGCACGTCGGCCTCCACCTGCGCGCCGTCCCGGACCGGGCGGGCGCCGCGCAGCGCGTCCAGCATCCGGCGCTCGGATCCGGCGTCGGTAAAGCGGAGGCCGATCTCCGCCCAAGCGTCCCCGGCGACCACGTTGGCGCGGCGGCCGCCCTCGATCCGGCCGATGTTGAGCAGGGTGGTGCCGTCGTCCGGCACGGCGGCGCGGACGGCGGCGAGCTGGTCGAGCAGCTCGTCGATCGCGGACACGCCGCGCCAGGGGTCCAGGGCGGCGTGCGCCTCGCGGCCCCGGACGCGCAGCGCGACGCGGGTGCTGCCGCGCCGCGCGGACTTCAGCGCGCCGTCGGGATGCGGCGACTCCAGCCCGATGACCGCCGCCGCGCCGTCCATCTCGGCCTCGACGAGGTCGCGTCCGGTGGGGCTGCCGACCTCCTCGTCGGCGACGACGACCGCGCGGACGGGCGCGGGCACGGCGATCCCGGCGGCGTCGAGGGCCTGGAACGCCGTCTCCAGCGCGACGAGGCCGCCCTTCATGTCGAAGACGCCGGGGCCGGTGATGGTCGTGCCGTCGTCGGTGTAGGGCATGTCGGCCAGGCGCCCGACCGGCCAGACGGTGTCGTAGTGGCCGACGACGAGGAGGTGCCCGGGTCCCTCCGGCCCCCAGGAGGTGACCAGGTGGTCGCCGCTCGGGGACGGCACCCGCCGCACCCGCCCGCCGGCGGCGGCCTGCCCGGCCTCGACCAGGTCGGCGCAGCGGGCCAGCGCGTCGGCGTCGCCGCTGGGCGACTCGGCGAGCGCGTACTCGCGCAGGCGGGCGCGCGCGGCGTCCAGCAGGTCGGCGGCGGCCCCGGTGATGCGGGCCGCGCCGTCGGGGTCGAGCACGGCGGGGCCGGACGCTGCGGGGTCGGACGCTGCGGGATCGGTCGGGGTGGCGTCGGACGGGGTGGGGTCGGACGGGGTGGGGTCGGGCGGGGTCATGTCCCTCCAGGGCCTGGAAGATCATTGACGAACATACGGATCGTATAACCGTCATGATCGCGGCGATATTTGACGCTGACAAGGCGTGATGCTACAACGAGGACATAGATCTACAACATATCTAGGTCAGGACATGTGCTGACAGTAAGCGATGCGATGCCTGTGAGATCCCCGGCCGTGCACGTGCGGCCCCTGTCCGGACCCGCGGAGATGCGCGCCGCGGTGGCCCTCTACCGCGAGGTCTTCCGGCTCGGCGCGACCGACCCCGCGGTCAGCCCCCGCCTGCTCATCTCCCTCGCGCACAACGGCGGCTCGGTCGTCGGCGCGTTCGACGGCGACGACCTCGTCGGGTTCGCCTACGGCTTCGGCGGCGTCGACCCGGCCGGCCGCGTCTACCACTACTCGCAGATGGCCGCCGTCCGCGACGACCAGCAGGGCCGCGGCGTCGGCCGCGCCCTCAAGCTCGGGCAGCGCGAGCAGGTGCTCGCCACCGGCGTCACCGCGATGCGCTGGTCGTTCGACCCGGTCCGCACCCGCAACGCGCACTTCAACCTCGACGTCCTCGGCGCGGTCGCGCGCTGGTTCGAGCCGAACCTGCTCGGCGTCGAGGACGTCGGCCGCGACCGCGGCATGCGCACCGACCGGCTCATCGTCGAATGGGACCTGACCGCCGACCTCCCCGCCGCGCGGGACCGGGCGCCGAAGCCGCCGCCCGTCGGCTGGGGCGAGACCGCCCGCGACGGCGACGCCGTCCTGTTCGGCCTGCCCAGCGACTGGGAGGCGCACGTCGCCGCCGACCGGGACGCCTCCGTCGCGCTCCGCGAGCGGGTCGCCGACGTCATGGGCCGCCTCATCGAAGGCGGCCGCGCCGCCGTCTCGTGCGAGGTCGCCGGCCGCGACACCGCCGTCTACCGGTTCGTCCCCGACCCGCAGGAGAAGCACTGATGCCCGCCGTCGCCGCCGTCGAGGCGTTCCGGCTGAGCCTGCCGCTCGTCCACACCTTCCAGACCAGCTCGCACCGCAAGTCGCACCTGGAGCACATCGTCGTCCGGGTGACGGACGACGGCGGCGCGACCGGCTGGGGGGAGATCGCCTCGCCGAGCGACCCGTACTACTGCCCCGAGACCGCCGACACCTGCTGGATGATGCTGCGCCGCTACCTCGCGCCCGCGCTCGTCGGCACCGAGTGGGACCACCCGTCCGAGGCGGGGCGCGCGTGGGCGCGGATCCGCGGCCACCACTTCGCCAAGGCCGGGCTCGACATCGCCTGCTGGGACCTGTGGGCGCGCGCGTCCGGCACCTCGCTCGCCGCCGCGCTCGGCGGCACCCGGCGGGGCATCGCCGCCGGTGTCAGCCTCGGCATCGAACCGACCGTCGACGACCTGCTCGCGCAGGTGGAGCGGCACGTCGCGGACGGCTACCGGCGCATCAAGCTGAAGATCGCGCCCGGCTGGGACGTCGCGCCGACCCGCGCCGTCCGGGAGGCGTACCCGGACCTCGCCGTCCAGGTCGACGCCAACGGCGTCTACCCCGAGACGCTGGAGGCGCTCGCCACCATGCGCGAGCTGGACGTCCTCGGCCTGCTGCTCATCGAGCAGCCGTTCGCGCCGGGCGCGCTCGCCGCGCACGCCCGCCTCGCCGCCACGATCGGCACCCCCGTCTGCCTGGACGAGTCCGTCGACGACCTGGACCAGCTCGACACCGCGATCGCCCTCGGCGCCGGGAGCATCCTGAACGTCAAGGTGTCGCGGATGGGCGGCCTCACGGCGGCGCGCACGGCGCACGACCGGGCCGTGGCGGCCGGCTGGCAGGTGTGGTGCGGCGGCATGCACGAGTTCGGCGTCGGCCGCGCCGCGAACGTCGCGATCGCGTCCCTGCCCGGCTTCGACCTGCCCAGTGACGTGTCCGGCTCGGACAAGTACTACGCGCACGACATCGTGGCCCCGCCCATCCGCGCGACCGACGGCATGGTCCCCGTCCCCACCTCCCCCGGCCTGGGTCACGAGGTGGACGAGTCCCTGATCCGCGCCCAGGCGAGCGACACCTTCCGCACCTGACCTCCGTCGAGCCGCGGCGGGTCGTCGCCATGAGCAGTGCTTCATGGCGACGACCCGCCGCGGCTCAAGGAGTTCAGAGGAGGCCGGTGGCGCTGTAGACGGCTCGGCCGGTGTCCGCGATCAGAGTGGCGGCGTCGGCCTCGGACGCGATGCCCTCCGTCATGGCGACGAGGACGATCGGGTCGCGGTCCTTCGGCAGGACGATCCCGGCGTCGTGGCAGACGGACGCCAGCTCGCCCGTCTTGTGGGCCAGCGTCACGCCCGGCGGGAGGTGCCGGGGCAGGCGGTCGTTGAGCTGCTGGCGGGCCAGCGCGTCGAGCGCGAACGCGGTGCCCTCCTCGCCGAGGAACTCGCCCCTGACCAGGCCGGTCAGCAGGGCCGCCACGTCCGCCGGGGTCGTGACGTTCTCGTCGCCGCGCGCGCGGGCCGCCGCGTCCATCATCACCCGGGCCAGCACGGTGGAGCGCAGCCCGTGCCGGGCGCACCAGGCGTTCACCGCGTCCATCCCGACCAGGTCGATCAGCAGGTTCGTCGCGGTGTTGTCACTGACGATGATCATCAGGGTGAGCAGGTCGCGGACGCTGAACTCCGCCGCGTCCGCGAGGTCCTTGATGACGCCGCTGCCCGGGACGCGGGCGTCCGGCGGCGCCGGCAGCCGGTCATCGAGGGGCCGGCCGCCGGACTCGGCCTCCGCCAGCACCGCCGCCATGACCGCGATCTTGATCACCGACGCGGAGGTGAAGCGGTGGTCCGCGTTCACCTCCGCGCGCTCGCCGGACCCGAGGTCGTGCGCGACGACGCCGAGCGTCCCGCCCAGGCGGGACGCCCGCCGCACCAGTTCGTCCAGTTCGTCGCGCACGTCAGACCTCCGGGGAGCAGGGCCGCCCCGGGACGGCCCCGGGGCGGCTTCGTCGGGACTAGAGCAGGATCGCGAAGAGGACCAGGAATCCCGCCGTGTTCGCGACCATGATGGCCCAGCCGTTGAACAGCATCATCCGCAGATCGCTGGACCGGGCGAGACCCATCTGCCCCATCATGTCCGCGGTGGGGTACGGGCCGAGCTGGTCGATCTGCGCCGTCCCGAGCAGCGACACCGCCCACGCCGCGGGCGGCACGCCCAGCGACGTCACCAGCGGCCCGAACAGCTTGTTGATCAGGACGACCTGGGCGACCGCGGCGCCCGGCACCGCGTGCACGTACCCGAGCAGGACCACCAGCAGCAGGAACACGTACGGGCCGACGTCGGGCATGACGCCCTTGAGGTGCTCGAAGATCGTGTCGAACGCGCCGGTCTTCTGCACCAGGGTCAGCAGCGGGTCCAGCAGCCAGAACAGCATGAACAGCCAGATCAGCCGGGCCGCGCCCGCGTAGACGGCCTCCGCCGTCCCCTTCGCGCCGAGGCCGCCGGCCAGGCCGGTCGCGGCGGCGGTGACCACCATGACGACCAGCGCGTAGGAGTAGCCCGCCTTGACCCACACGCCGTACACGGCCAGCGCGACCAGCACGCCGATGAAGGCGAGCGCGGCCCACTGCCCGCGCTTGTTCGGCGCGGCGTCCGCGTCGTCGTCGCGCGCGGCGTCCTCCGGCGCGTACTCCTGGTCGGTGTGCTTCTGGATCCAGCGGGCCATGAAGAACCCGGTCACGATGGTGATCGCGCCGACCGGCAGGCCCGCGTGCAGCAGGTAGTCGCCGTACGACAGCTTCGCCGCGGCGGTGATCGTCACGACCGGCGGGGTGAACGGGCCGAGCATCAGCCCGGCCGCGCCCGACGCGTGGAACATCGCCGCGACGGCCGGGGGCCGCCAGCCCATCCGCGCCGCGATCGGGATGACGATCGGCGCGATGATCGCGTTGCCGCCCGCGAGGGTGCCGAGGGCGCCCACGATGACCAGCGACGACACCATGACGCCGAGCTGGACGCGGGTGGGGGTGCTGAGCCCGATGCGGCCCATCACCGTCCGGACGAGGGTCTGCGCGGCGCCGGTCTCCTGCGCGACGTGGCCGAGGCCGGCGCCGAGCAGGATGATCAGGCCGATCACCGCGACCAGCGACCCCATGGAGGTGGCGAGCTGCGTGCCGAGCGGGACCGGCCCGGTCCTGGTCATGATCGCCGCGACGATGACGGCGCCGATGGTGGCCAGCACGACGTCCACGCCGAGCAGGGCCAGCACCGCGTACATGATGATCGGGACGAGGCCCCAGAGGCCGGCCTCGCCGCCGGCGACGGCGAGGACGATGCCCGCGACGACGCAGACCGCGAAGCAGGCCACCGAGGTGAGCTGCCTGCGGTCCAGCCGTCCGGGGGGCGAGATGGCGCTGCTCAAAAGCGCTCCTGTTCAACGGGGATCCGGGGGGATCCGGTAAACGACGTGCTCAGCCGGCACGGCGCAGCACGCGTCCGGGACGCGCGCCGGTGGCCGTGCCGTCGCGCAGCACGGGGACGCCGCGCACGAGCACGTGCCGCACACCCGTGGCGAGCCGCCAGGGGTCTGCGAAGTCGGAGGTGTCGGCCACCGCGGCCGGGTCGAACACGGCGATGTCGGCGACGCGGCCCGCGCGGAGCTCGCCGCGGTCGGCCAGCCCGAGCCGCGCGGCGGGGAGGGAGGTCATCTTCCGGACGGCCTCGGGCAGCGTGAGCAGCCGGTCCTCCCGCACGTAGCGGCCGAGGACGCGGGCGAACGTGCCGAAGCTGCGCGGGTGCGGGCGGCCCTCGCCGGACGGGGCGAGGGTCCAGCCGTCGCTGGCGACGCTGACCAGCGGGTGCGCGAGGACGGCCGCCACGTCGGCGGCGGACATCGCGTGGTTGACGATCGAGACGGTCGCGCGGTGCGCGGCCAGCAGCTCGAGCGCCGCCTCCGCCGAGTCCATGCCGGTCTCGGCGCCGATCTCGGTGAGGCTGCGGCCGGTGAACCGGGAGTACGGGCCGTCCGGCAGCTCCGCGACGACGACGCCGGCGGGGTCGATGTCGCGGCCGAAGCGGGCGCGCAGCTCCGCCGCGATCCGGTCCCGGGTGGAGCGTTCCATCAGCCGTTCGAGCAGCCGGGCCGCGCCGCCGTCCATCGCCCAGCCCGGCAGCCGGGACGTCAGCGTCGTGGACGACGCCGTGTAGGGGTACACGTCGGCGGTGACGTCCACGCCTCCGGCGCGGGCCGCCTCGATCTTCGCGAGCGCCTCGCGGACCGTCCCGTGGTTGGCCGGCCCCATCGCCTTCAGGTGCGAGATCTCCAGCCGCACGCCCGACCGGCGCGCCGTGTCCAGCGCCTCGTCGACCGCGGCGAGCAGCTCGTCGCTCTCGTTGCGCATGTGCGTGGAGTAGAGGAGCCCGTGCCGCGCGGCCTCGGCGGCGAGCGCGGCGACCTCGCCGGACGACGCGTACGACCCGGGCGCGTAGATCAGCCCGGTGGAGAAGCCGAACGCGCCCTGCTCGGCGGCGGCCGCCAGCAGCGACCGCATCGCCGCCAGCTCGTCGCCGGTGGCGGGCCGCTCGTCCGGGCCCATCACGAGCGTCCGCAGCGCCTGGTGCCCGACCTGCGTCGCCAGATTGATCGCGGGCCGTTCCAGGTCGACGGCGCGGGCGTAGCCGTCCAGGTCCGTCCACTGGAAGTCGACGCCGGACGCGAGGAACCCGGCGGCGCCGCGCAGCTCCTCCGCCGCGGCGACCGGGAACGGCGAGAACCCGCAGTTGCCGCCGAGCAGCGTCGTCACGCCCTGGTACACGGCCGTGTCGGCGGCCGGGTGCTCCTGGACGGTGAAGTCGGCGTGCGAGTGCAGGTCGATGAAGCCGGGCGCGACCACCAGGCCCGTGGCGTCCAGCTCCGGGCCCTCGTGCGTCTTGCCGGGCGGGACGACGTCCTGGACGCGGCCCTCGCGCACCACCACGTCGGCGCGCCGCGCCGGCGCGCCGGTGCCGTCCAGCACCTCGCCGCCGGTGATGACGACATCGTCCGTCTCGCCCGTCGTGTGTCTCATGGGTGCGCGCCCCTCATTCGTCGGAGTAGATGGCCAGGGCGTGGGCGAGCCCCTCGCGCCTGGCCAGCCGCCGGCGCGCGCCCTTCGCGCTGGCCGCGGTGAGCGTGGCCAGCGCGTGCACGACGGCGGAGATCGCGGTCGGGGAGTCGGCGAACGACGCGCTTCCGGTGCCGACCACCACGGTGGTGTGCGCCGCGGCGGCGAGCGGGCTGCCCGCGTCGTCGGTGATGGCCACGACGTGCCCGCCGGCCGCGGCGAACTCACGCGCCACGACGATGGTGGGACGGGCGTAGCGGCGGAACGAGAACGCGATGAGCACGTCGGTGGGCCGCACGTCGCTGAGCACGTCGATGGCCCGGACGGCGCCCTCGTCGATCAGGCTGACGCCGGCGAGGCTGGCCGACAGCTCCAGGTGCAGGAGGGTCGCGTGCGCGCGGCTCTTGGCGCTGCCGAGGACGAACCGGCGCCGGGCCGCGACGACCCGTCCGGCGGCCTGCTCCAGCGTCCCGTCGGCCTGCAGCGCGGCCATGGTGCGCTCCAGGTTGGCGCGGTCGGCCTCGACCACCGCGTTCAGCAGCACCGAGGCCGAGGACTGCCGCCGCAGGCGGGCGCCGTAGCGGGCGTCCGGGCTGCTCAGCCGGCGGTTCTCGGCGGCCGCCTCGGCCTGGCGGTCCGCTGCCGGAGGCCGGGGGGACTCCTCGCTCACGACCCTCTCCCGTCCATGGATACGTAACCTATGTTGCCGCGCCCTGTTTCTAGCAGTATGGCGCAGCGCACGTCAATGATGCTGCTCATCCAAATCTATGCAGGTCATCCCGGGGAGACCAAATGACCGGTCTCCGCTGGCGATATGGAACGTATCTCCCTTACGTCGGGGAGCTTGTGGCGACAATTCTTCTAGCAGCGCTAGAACTCCTGCTTTTGCTCTGTTAGTGTCGACCTCGTTCCTAGCAGCGCTAGAAGTTGGAGCCTCGCCATGCTGACCCCCATCGCCTACGGACTCGCCACCGTCCTCAGCCTCCTGGTCCTGTTCATCGGCGTCCGTTTCCTCGTCTCCCCGCGCCCGGCGGCGGCCGGCTACGGCGTGCCCGCCAAGGACGGCGGCGATGCCGCCTACCTGGCCATCAAGGGGGTACGCGACGCGACCTTCGGCGTCCTCGGCCTGGCCCTGCTCGCCTTCTCCACCGCGCACGCCGCCGGCTGGTACATGCTCGTCGTCGCCCTCGCCCCGCTCGGCGACACGCTCATCGTCCTGCGCTTCGGCGGGACGAAGGCGGTCGCGTTCGGCATCCACTTCGCCACCGCCGTCACCGTCCTCGTCAGCGCCGCCCTCCTCTTCGCGATCTGAGAGCGCGGGTGGCCGGGACGCCCGGCGC
>NZ_JBEYYT010000333.1:0-10792 GCF_040645715.1 Spirillospora sp. NPDC046719
GCCCAGCACCATCGCTCCCGCGAAGGTGCGGGGGATGCTGCGCAGCCGGCCGCCGCCGGCCTCCGCCCGCCTCACCGCATCCGGAGGCGGACCGTGGCGATCTCCCAGGGGCGCAGTGCCAGCGCGAACGTCCCGGCGTGCACGTCGAGCGGTACGCCGGGGCGTCCGCGCAGGTCGGCGCGGGTGGCCTCGGTGAACGCCCCGCGCAGCACGGCGGTGGTCGGCACGGGCGTCTCGGCGACCATCCGCGCCTCGATCCAGCCGTCGCCGCGGGGGCGCAGCGAGGTCATGGCGACGCCGGGGCCGGTGATCGAGACGCCGTCCCGGGACGGCGGGGCGGGCGCGTCCGCCGGGCCGTAGCCGGCGGCGGCGAGCAGGTCGTGCCGGTACCGCTCGGCGGCCTCCACCACGTCGTCGCCGGGCCGGTCGCCGCCGTACGGCATGATCGCCATCCCGACCGTCCGCTCGCCGCGGGACTGGGCGCCCGGGGTCGGCAGCTGCGGGCCGGCGGGCTGGTCGCGGTAGGCGTTGCGGTCGCGGGACAGGTAGCCGATCGAGCGCATCAGGGTGAGGGCGATCTCGCGGCCGCCGCCGGTGACCTCGTACTCGGTGGCGTGCTCCAGCAGGACGGCCAGGCCGCCGGCGGCGACGAACCCGTTCGCGGGGTAGGTCGGCAGCGGCCGCTCCCCGAACCCGCCCTCGGCCGTCAGCCCGCGCTCGACGATCGCGAACTGCCCCTCGGCGAACGACGACCCGGCCTGCCGGGGCAGCGCCGCGTGCAGCCGGACGCGGTGGTCGGCGCAGCGGTTGTCGAAGGTGACGCGCAGCCGCAGGAACGGCTCGCCGGCGCGCAGCTCGGCGCGGGTGACGACGGTGACCTCCTCCTCCGCCTCGGACCGGGCGCCGGCCGCGGCGTCGCCGTGCGCGGGCCAGCGGTACGTCCGGACGATGTCGAACGCGGCGACGAGCGGCCCGTCCCAGACCCGCTCGACGCGGACCGACTCCGGCGCGCCGACGAGGCGGTCCGCGGCGGGCGGGGCGTGGTTGTAGGAGTCGCCGAGGTCGCCTCCGTCCACGATTCGGCCGATGCCCTCGATCACGGCGCCGTCGGGCGTCCGCAGCCCGATCGTGCCGCCGTCGCGGACCTCGGCGCGCAGCAGCCCGTTGTCCAGGACGTGCCCGTCGGCCCTGACCGGATCGTGGACGGCCGCCGGGGCGCCCGTGCGGACGGCCGCCAGCCCCAGCGCTGGCACCTCGACGAGAGCGGCGACGCTCCGGCGCGGGTCGGCGAGGATCCGGACCCGCCACTCCCCCTCGGCGCCGCTCAGCGCCTCCCGCACGTCGCCGATGTCGAACGGGGTGTCCGCGCGGGCCGTGACGTGGAAGGTGAGCGTGCGGTCGTCCCGCGACACCGACCAGTCGCGGATCTCCTGCCCGAACAGGACCCGCCCGTAGACCCGTTCCAGCAGGACGGGCAGGGCGGACGCGGGGTGGACGGCGTCGTCCAGCACGGTCGGCGCGGTCTCCAGGACCTGGACGGGCACCGGGCGGCCGTCGCCCGTCTCCAGCCCCGGTTGGCCGCCGCCGGGGACGTCGAGGAACACCAGCCCGGTCCGGGCGTCCGGGGTCGGGTTGAACACCAGGTGCGCGCCGAGCGGCACGGACGCGGCGCGCTCGGCGGTGACCAGGTCGTAGACGGCCCGGCCGAGCTGCTCGGCCTCGGCCATCCGGGCGGCGACCTGCTCGGCGGTCTCGTCGCTGCCGCAGCCGGTGACGGAGTCGTGGCAGCTGACCTCGACGAGCCGCCGCCAGGCCAGGTCGAGGAACCGCTGCGCGTCGCCCGCGTACCAGAGCGCGGCGAGCGGTTCGGCGTACCGTTCGACGAGCCGCTCGGCGCGTCCCATCAGCTGCTTCAGCCGGGGCCGCACCGAGATCACGCCGGGCAGGATGTTGGCGCGGGCGTGCGAGCGCAGCTCCCCGCGCACCCGGGTCAGGCCGGTCGTGGACGGGTCCTGGCCCGCGAAGTACCCGGCGAGGGTGTCCAGCCGCATGGGGACGCCGGCGCCGCCGACGCGGTCGGCGAGGTCGGCGGCGGGCGCGGTGTGGTCGGCGCCGTACATCGCCAGCAGCGGGCCGCCGTCGGGGTACCAGGGGCCCATCGCCTCGGCGAACCCGGCGGCGCGGCCGGGCAGCAGTGACGCGCCGTCCGCGAAGTCCTCGAACATCGACGCGGCGTTGCCGTAGCCGCCCTCGGGCAGGTACTGGGTGCGGACCGCGGTGCCGTCCGGCGCCTCCCACGCGAACGACCGGGTCCGGACCCGGTCGGGGACGCCGCGCCACACGCACGCGTGCTCGATCCCCGCGAGCCGGAGGATCTGCGGGGTCTGCGCGCAGTGCCCGAACTGGTCGGGCAGGTAGCCGACCATCATCGCCGCGCCCAGCTCCTCGGCGCGGCGCATCCCGAGTTCGAGGTTGCGGACGATGTTCTCCCCCGAGCACAGGAACTCGTCGTGCAGGATCTGCCAGGGGCCGACGGCGAGGCGCCCGTCCCGGACCAGCGCGGCGACCCGCTCGCGCCGCTCGGGGCGGATCTCCAGGTAGTCGTCGACGGCGGCCATCTGGCCGTCGAGGGTGAAGCGCCAGCGCGGGTCGGCCTCCATCCGGTCGACGACGCCGTCCATCAGCGACACCAGCCGCAGCCGGAACCGCTGGAACGGCAGGTACCACTCGCGGTCCCAGTGGGTGTGGGGCACGACGACGATCTCGGGGGCGTTCAGCCGCACAGTGCGATCACCTCGTTCTCGTGGGATTCCAGCCGGTGCATGCCCGGTCCCTCCGCCGGGACCCGGACCTTGTCGCCGCGGACGGCGAGGCGCCGCCCGTCCGGCCGGACGAGGACGGTGCCGTCGGCGTCCAGCGCGATCAGGTCGTCCTCGACGCGCAGCAGGACCGGCGCGTCCGGGCCCGCGGAGATCGCCACCCGACCGGCGGCGAGCGCGTCGAGCACCCGGTCCTCCTCGGCGAGCGCCCAGGTGACGGGCTCGCCGAGGTTCTTGAACTGGGCGGGGTCGTGGAAGTCGCTGCCGCCGAGCGGGACGACCCCGGTGGGCCGCCACACGTCCGCCCAGGCCAGCGGGGCGCCCCAGCGCCGGTCCCACCAGGACGGGTGCCAGATCTCGGCGAACCTCGGCCGCGACTCGGGCGGCAGCGGCCGGCGCCACGCGCAGTCGCCGCTGAGCGGATGGTTGATCGACATCAGGCCGCCGCGCGCCTCCGCGAACGCGGCCCAGTCGGCGCTCGGGCGGCGGAAGTCGACCCAGCCGGTGTCGCCGAACACGTTCGCGTGCCCGAGGTCGGTGGTGACCTCCTGGCCGGGCAGCAGCAGGACGCCCGCGTGGGCGCCGGCGGCGGGCAGCTCGGGATGGTGGCTGACGGTGTTGTGGTCGGTCACCGCGAGGTAGTCCAGCCCGCGCGACGCGGCGAGGCAGGCCAGCTCGTGGACGGTGAGCGTCCCGTCGCTGTGCACGGTGTGCGAGTGCAGGTCCCCCGCGAGCCACCGCATGCCGGACGGGGCGGGCAGGTCACGGCGCGGCGGGCGTTCGGGGCGGGGCGGCGGCGCGGGGGCCTCCGGGCGCGGTGCCGGCGACGACGACGTGGTCACCGTGACCTCGTACGGGACGCCGTCCGGCGGGATCCGGTGCAGGCCGAGCCACACGTGCCAGGTGCCCGGTTCGAGCTCGCCCGGCAGGTAGCCGGGCGTCGCCCAGTCCGCGGCGACCGTGTACGCGCGGCGGGCGCCGCCCGACCAGCCGCGGAACCCGCCGGGCCCGCCGCAGCCGAGGTCGATGACGCCGCCGTCGAACGACAGCTCCACCATGACCGCCGCCGTCCCGGCCGGGACGTCGAACGGCAGTTCCCGCAGCCCCTGCTCGAGGCGGTCTTCCAGGGTCCATCTCCCCCGATGAACGGTCATCCGTTCTCCTTCCCGGTCGGGGCCATCCTCGGTTCGGGCACATCGGACGGGTCCGCCGCGGCCACCAGCTCGCCGTCGCGGTACAGCAGGACGCGGCCGGGCCGGGGCAGCGCCCAGCCCTCGTCGCCGGGCGCGGGCTCGCGCCCCTCCCCGACGACGACGTGCACCGGCTCGCCCGCCACGTCCAGCGTCACCAGGGCGCTGCCGCCCAGGTGCTCGACCACGGACACGCGCCCGGCGAACGCCCCGCCGGCGGGCCGGTCGGCGTAGTCGAGGTACTCCGGTCGTACCCCGCACACGATCTCCTCCCCCGCCGGGATCGCCCGCGCCTCGTCCGGCAGGGGCAGGACGGCGCCGGCCGCGACGACGTGCCCGTCCTCGACGCGCCCGGGGAGCAGGTTCATGGGCGTGGAGCCGATGAACGACGCGACGAACAGGTTCGCGGGGCGCCGGAACACCTCGGTGGGAGTGCCGAGCTGCCGGATCCGCCCCTTCTCCATGACCGCGATGCGGTCGGCGAGCGCGAGCGCCTCCGCCTGGTCGTGGGTGACGAACACGGTGGTCACGGCCAGTTCCTTCTGCAGCCGCTTGAGGAAGGTGCGGGCCTCCAGGCGCAGCCGGGCGTCGAGGTTGGACAGCGGCTCGTCCAGCAGGAAGATCCGGGGTTCGGCGACCAGCGCGCGGGCCAGCGCGACGCGCTGCTGCTGGCCGCCCGACAGCTCGCCGGGACGCCGGCCCCCGAGCCCCTCCAGGCCGAGGTACTCGGCGGCCTCGGCGGCGCGCGCGTGCCGGTCGGCCTTGGCCCGCTTCTTGATCCTCAGCGGGTAGGCGATGTTGTCCAGGACGCTCATGTGCGGGAAGAGCGCGTAGTCCTGGAACACCATGCCGACGTCGCGGCGGCCCGGCGGCAGCCGCGTGACGTCGGCGCCGCCGAGCGCGACCGTCCCGGACGTCGCGGACTCCAGCCCCGCGACGGTCCGCAGCAGCGTGGTCTTGCCGCAGCCGGACGGGCCGAGCAGCGCGAAGAACTCGCCGTCCGCGACGTCGAGGTCCAGCGCGTCCAGGGCCCGCACGCCGCCCGGATAGACCTTCGTCAGCTCCCGAATGGTGATGGCCGCCATCAGCGCTTGATCCCTCCGTGGAAGCGGAACCCGTACCGGCGGCTCACGAACAGGTACATGGCCACGACCGGCAGGGAGTACAGCAGCGAGAACGTGGAGATCAGGGGCAGGTCGGGCTGGCCGCCCTCGGTGTAGAACGTGTACATGATCACGGATGCGGGGGCCTTGTCCGGGTCGCGCAGCAGCAGGAACGGCATCAGGAAGTCGCCCCACACCTGCGCGACCGTCCACACCCCGACCGTGGCGAGGCCGGGGCGGATCACCGGGACGACCACGTGCCGCAGGATCTGCAGCGGCGACGCGCCGAACACCCGCGCGGCCTCCTCGTAGGACGTCGGTGTCGCGTCGGTGAAGTCCTTCAGCAGGAAGATCGCCGCCGGGAGGAGCCCGCCGGTCAGCACCAGGATCACCCCGAGCCGCGAGTCGATCAGGTGCAGGTTGAAGGCCAGCAGGAAGATCGGCACCATCGCCGCCGTCCCGGTGATGATGGACGACAGCAGGAGCAGGACGTACAGCAGCGCGTCCCGTCCCGGCACCCGGACGCGGCTCAGCGCGTACGCGGCGAGCGCCGCGCACACGACCACGAGCAGGGCCGTCCCGGCAGCGAGCAGCACCGAGTTCCGCAGCGACTCCAGCGCGTACGGGTTGTCCATGAGGACCTTGAAGTTGTGCAGCGTGAAGTCGGGCAGGGACGCCGCGATGCCGGGGTTCGCGTCGAAGGGGGTGAACGCGAGCCACAGCAGCGGCAGCGCGAAGAACCCGAGGACGGCCGACACGAACGTGGCCAGCCCGATCCGGCGCAGCACTTCTCTGACCAGCGTGTTCATGCGGCCACCGCCCGACCGGACGCGCGCTTCCCGCGGTCGCGGAGCGCCCGCAGGTAGACCAGCGCGATCACCAGGTTGATCAAGATCATGATCAGCGAGATGGCGGCGCCGAAGCCGAGCCGGCCGTCGCCGAGCGCGGTCCGGTAGACGTACACCGACATGATCTCCGAGCGGTGGTCCGGCCCGCCGGCCGTGATGAGGAACGGGGTGAAGTCGTTGAACGTCCACAGGCTGATCAGCAGCAGGCTGGTGAGGACGTGCCCGCGGATGCGCGGCAGCACCGCGTCCCGCAGCGTCTGGAACGTGGACGCCCCGGCCAGCCGCGCCGTCTCCAGATGCGAGGGTGGAACGTTCCCGAGCGCGGCGCCGTACAGCATCATCGAGAACGCGGTGCCGTGCCAGACGTTGAACACGGTCACGCACGCCATCGGATGGTCGATCAGCCAGGCCGTGCCGGGCGTGCCGAGCAGCGCGTTCAGCGTGCCGCCGTCGCGGTCCAGCAGCGCGATCCACAGGAACGCGATCACCGACCCCGGCAGGATCCACGCCAGCAGCACCAGCGCCTCCACGACCCGCCGGACGAACCCCGTCCGGTCGCGCATCACCCAGGCGATCGCGAACCCGAGCAGCGTCTGCCCGACCACCGCCGAGCCGAGCACGAACTGCAGCGTCAGCCACAGCGAACGGTGGAAGTCGCCGTCGCCGAGCACGTCGCCGTAGTTGTGCGCGCCGACGAACTTCGGCTCGCTGGCCGCGATCCCCGTCAGCCGGTAGTCGGTCGTGCCGAGGTAGAGCGTCCAGATGGCCGGGAACACCAGGAACACGGCGATGAGGACCAGCGCGGGCGCGACGAACGCCGCCGCACGCCCGCGTCCGAGCCCCGCCGCGTCCCCGCCGGCGGACGCCGCGGCGGTGCCGCCGCGGCGCGCCGCCTCACCGGGGGGAGACGTGAGAGGGGCCACCGACGATCCCTTCCAGCTTCTTGGCGTACTGCGCGGCGGCCTGGTCCGGGCTCTTGCCCGCCACGATCGCCGCCGTGGCCTCCTGCAGCGCCGTCGACACCTGCGGGTAGACCGCCAGGCCCGGCCGGTAGGACGTGACCGGCAGGACCTTCTCGGACACGAACGACAGCAGCGGGTCGCCCGCGAGGATCTGCTTGTTGACGTCCGTCCGGGACGTGATCTCGGGGGTCCCCGCGGTGCGCGCCTTGACCATGTCCGCGGAGTTCATGAACTCCATGAACTCGAACGCCTGCTGCGGGTACTTGGTGTTCGGGTTCATCACGGTCAGCGGCCCGCCGGACATGCTCACGAACGACTGCCCGCGCACGCCCTTGCCCGGGGAGATCGCCGGGATCAGCGCGAACCCGACGTCGGTGTCGCGGGTCCTCATCTTCGCGACGCCGTCCTTGGGGTTCAGCACGTCCCGCCAGAGGTAGTCGCCCTCCGCCAGGACGCCGATCTTCCCGGCGGCGAACTCCTCGAAGGACTTGTCGCGGCCCTTCGCCTCCTCCTGGAGCTTCGGATCGCCGAGCCTCTCGGACCCGTAGATCTGCGCGTACAGGCCGAGGACGCTCTTGAGCGCCGGCCCGCCGCCGGTCCACGTGCCGTCCTGGTAGATCTGGGCGCCCGCGCCCGCCAGCAGCGGCAGCACGCCCTGCATGCTCGTCGCCTCGCCCATCGCGGTGCCCGCGTCCAGCTGGATCGGGGTCACGCCGGGGAGCCGCTTGAGCGCGCGGCCGGCCGCGACGACGTCCTGCCAGCTCTTCGGCTGCCAGTCCGCCGGCAGGCCCGCCCGCGCGAACAGCCTCTTGTTGAAGTAGAGGAGGCGCCCGTCGGTACCGGACGGTATGCCGTACTTCCTGCCGTCGAACAGCGCCAGCTGCTGGACCGATCCAGGGATCTGCGACCAGCCGTCCCAGGCGTCCGCCGGGGCGCCCACGACCTCGCTCAGCGGCCTGATGTACCCGGCCTGGGCGAACTCCCCCACCCAGATGCCGTCGATGTCCATGACGTCGGCGCCCGACCGCGACTTCAGGTCCAGCGCGAGCTTGGTCTTGTAGGCCTCGTCGTCCACGCCCTGGCCGCGGAAGGTCACCTTCGCGGTGATCCCCTTCGCCTTCTCGGCGGCCACGAACCTCGGGATGACGGTCTTGGTGAGCCACTCGGCCTCGCCGGCGTTCTTGCCGCCCGCGATGGCGTTCCGGGTGATGGTGAGGGTGAAGCTCTTGGCGTCCTTGCCGCGATTCGGATCGGTCGAGGATCCGCCGCCGCCGCAGCCGGCGAGCACCGCGCCCGCCAGCACGAGCGCGGCCGCCGCGCCGATCCGCCTTCTGGAGATGTCCCTGCGGGAGCCGACCATGGGTGACCTCCTACAAGCGTCACCACTTAACGTCACCGAAGAAGGCGATCACGTAAAGACCCAGGCGATCGCTTTCTTGATCAGGGGTCCATGAGCTCGGCCGACCGAGCCGCGAACGCCTCCATCGCCTTCGCGGTGATCGGCCCCGGGGCCTCGGGCAGGACGGTGCCGTCCACCGCCCGGATCGGCTGGACGTCCCGGGTCGTCGACGTCAGGAACGCCTCCTCCGCCCGGTAGAACTCCTCCAGCGGGACGTCCTCCTCCTCGCCGCCGCACCACTCCAGCACCAGCGCGCGCGTGACCCCGGCCAGGCAGCCCGACGACAGCGGCGGCGTCACCAGCCGCCCACCGCGGACGAGGAACACGTTGCTGCCGGTCCCCTCGCACAGGTTCCCCGCGAGGTTCCCGAAGATCGCCTCGCCGCCGCCGCGCTCCTTGGCATAGGCGAGCGCCAGCGCGTTGTCGGCGTACGACGTCGTCTTCAGGCCGGCCAGCGCGCCCCGCTCGTTGCGCGGCCACGGCACCACCGTGACGTCGCCCGCGGCCGGGAACGGCGCCTGCTCGTCCACGATGATCGACACCGTCGGGCCCGCGTCGCCGCGGGCCGACCCCAGCGGCCCCGGACCGCTCGTGTACGTGATCCGGATCCGCGCCAGCGGCCACCTCGGCGCCGCCGCCAGCACCTCCAGCACCCCCTGCGCGAGCGCGTCGTGATCGGGCGCCGGCAGCCCGAGGCCCGCCGCCGACGCCGCCAGCCGGCGCAGGTGCCGGGTCAGCGCGAACGGCTCGCCGTGCGAGGCCTTCACCGTCTCGAAGACGCCGTCCCCGACCAGCATGCCGTGGTCGAACACCGACACCACGGCCCGTTCGGGATCGACCATCTCGCCGTTCAGCCAGATCCTGGCCCGCCCGTCGTGGGCCTGCGCCGTCACCCGAAGCCACCTCCCATGGCCGGGCGCCTTCAGCCCGGCCTCGCGCCGTTCGCGGTGCGGACCGGACTCCGGGCGGCGCCGGCGCCCCTACCGGAACGCGGCAGGCCGCCGTCCGCCCTGGGGCTCCGGACGCCCGCTGCGGGAGCGCCGCGCCGGGAGTCCGCGTCCACCCAGCCGATGGCCCCACAGTACGACCCCAGGGGGACGGGTTTCGAGTTCATCCGGCCGAGTCAGCGTCCCGGACCGCACCGCAGATCTTGCCGAAGCCGGACGAACCCGTATGGCGAAGGGCACCAGACGAGGCCGGGCGCCGCGCCTCCCGCACGATCGGGATCAGACCAGCACGCAGCCGAACGAGTCCGCCAAGCCCCTCAACCCCTCGTCCGTCACCTTCAGCGCCCGCCGCGTCGGCCCCCGCTCGAACCAGCCCAACTCGATCATCCGGTCCGTCAGCGCCGCGCCCAGCGCCCCGTTCAGATGCGGCCGCCGCTCCGTCCAGTCCAGGCAGTGCCACGCGAACCTGCGGCGCGCCCGCCGCAGCGCAGGCACGTCCAGCCCCAGCGCGCCCAGCCGGTCCTCGCCCTTCTCCGTGACCTCGTACGACTCCTCGCCGTCCCGCTCGAGCAGGCCGCCGTCCACCAGCGCCGCGAACAGCGCCACCCCCGCCTCACCCGCCAGATGGTCGTAACACGTCCGCGCCTCGTGCAGCCGCCGCGCGTCCCGCGACTGCCGCAGGCTCCGCACCTCCACCGGCGGGCCGATCCGCGACAGCGCCTCGATCACCTGCGCCACCTCCGCGTTCTGCAGCCGGTAGTACCGGTGCCGCCCCTGCTTCACCGCCGTGACGAACCCGGCCTCCAGCAGCCGCGCCAGATGCGCGCTCGCCGTCTGCGCGCTCACCCCCGCCGTCCGCGCCAGCTCCCCCGCCGCCAGCGGACGCCCGTCCAGCAGAGCCGTCAGCATCGCCGCCCGCGCCCGATCGGCCAGCAGCGCCGCCACCGGGGCGATGTCCGAAGAAACAGCAAGTTCCGCCATACCTCGACCCTAGGCGCCGCATCCTTCGACCCGCGTCGAAGCGTCCGCGACGCGCCCCGCCGGGAAACCCGGTTTGGGGAACGGCCCCGGACGCGCTAATGTTTTCCCCGTCGCCGCAAGGGGCCGCAAGGCACCGGGCAGCACACGCGGAAGTGGCTCAGGGGTAGAGCATCACCTTGCCAAGGTGAGGGTCGCGGGTTCAAATCCCGTCTTCCGCTCTGAGGGGCCTTTCAGGCTGTGACCCAGAAGGTCTCTTCTGGTGGAGTGGCCGAGAGGCGAGGCAACGGCCTGCAAAGCCGTGTACACGGGTTCAAATCCCGTCTCCACCTCAACCGCCGTGACTCCCCCCGGAGACCACGTGCACGGGCGATTAGCTCAGTGGGAGAGCGCTACCTTGACACGGTAGAGGTCACTGGTTCAATCCCAGTATCGCCCACGATGGAGTGGGGAGTGGTGTGCCCGCGGAGAGCGCGGGCCGTCACTCCCTCTTCGTGTTGACCCGGGGGGCGACCCCCGGACCCCCGATGTGGGGGGGGGGGCGCC